>JAZRCL010000036.1:0-46693 GCA_045659745.1 Eubacteriales bacterium | reverse complement strand
TGCTGAGGAGCTATCGCCTCGAGCATCGCGTGTGCGATCGAGTTGTAATAGTCCGCCATTGCGGCAACACCGAGTATCGCAGAGAAATAATCCATCTCATTTTCGATGTCAAAACCGTTGAGCTCTATCATTTCCTTTACTGCCTCGGGGCATGTGACCTTGGATTTGCGGCGCATCTCAATGTATTTGTCATATGTCTGCATCAGGGTCTTGCTGTCCGCATCCTCGATAGAGTAGAATGTGTCCATAGCTCCCTTTATCTCGGAGATGGAGTATGTGTTCTTGAGGGAGTTGATCATAAGCATCTGTATAATCTGCTCCTTGGTATATTTCTTGCCCGAAATGGGGGAAATAAGTCCCGCCTTGGAATAGTTGTTTACCATGGTTTTTGTAAGGGTACGGTTGTAAAATCTTTCTGCACCCTCGTGGGACTTGTCCGAAATAAGATGCACTATCTGATCAAGGTAAAGCGATATGGGGGGGATGTCGTCGCAGCATAGCTCGGCGTCATTCACCGCGTCTGAAAGTATGTTATCGAGCTCTTTGTAATTCATAAAACAATACCGCCTATAATTTAATGTGGTGCACAATACCACTTCACCTTATATTGTACCACGTCTGTGGGATTTTTTCAAGTGTGTTTTGCATAATTTGATTTATTTTTCGCGCTTTTGATGATAACTTGAAAAAATCTCTTGATTTTTTTCATAAACCGTTGTATAATAATGATATTAAACTGATTTCAAAGGAATTTTATTATGAAAAGAACTCTTATCAAAGAAGTTTACGCCGATAAAGAAGCATTCGGCGGCAAGGAAATAACTGTCGGCGGTTGGGTGAGAAACCTCCGTGACAGCAAGGCTTTTGGATTTATAGATCTTAACGACGGCTCGTATTTCAAGAGTGTTCAGGTCGTTTTTGAGAGAGATATAGTCGACAATTACGACGAGATCGCGTCCCAAAACGTTGGCGCGGCGCTTGTCGTCACGGGCGTTCTTACGCTCACACCCGGCGCAAAGCAGCCCTTTGAGCTTAAGGCAACAAAGGTTGAGGTAGAGGGAAGCAGCACTCCCGAGTATCCTCTCCAGCCCAAGCGTCACTCGGTCGAATTTTTGCGCGAGCAGGCTTATCTCCGCCCCAGAACAAATCTTTTCTCGGCTGTTTTCAGAGTGAGAAGTGAGGTTGCTTATGCGATCCATTCCTTCTTCAACCAGAGAGGCTTTGTTTACGTTCACACGCCCATTATCACGGGCTCGGACGCAGAGGGTGCTGGCGAGATGTTCAGAGTGACAACTCTTGATCTTGACAACCTCCCCAGAACTGAGGATGGACAGATAGACTATTCGCAGGACTTCTTCGGCAAGTCGGCAAATCTCACGGTTTCGGGTCAGCTTGAGGGCGAGACATACGCTATGGCTTTCGGAAACATCTATACTTTTGGACCGACGTTCAGAGCAGAGAACTCCAACACCGCGCGTCACGCGGCAGAATTCTGGATGATCGAGCCTGAGATCGCATTTGCGGATCTCAATGACGATATGGAACTTGCGTGGGATATGATAAAGCATATCATCAATCACGTTATGGATAACTGCAAGGCAGAGCTTGAGTTCTTCAATAGCTTTGTTGACAAGGGACTTTTGGCGCGTCTGACTGCTCTTCGTGATGCAGACTACGCAAAGGTGACCTACACCGAGGCTATTGAGATCCTTGAAAAGTCCAAAGCAGACTTCAAGTTCCCTGTATATTGGGGTGTTGACCTCCAGACAGAACATGAAAGATACCTCACCGAGCAGGTATATAAGAAGCCTATATTCCTCACGGACTATCCCAAGGAGATCAAGGCATTCTATATGAGACTGAACGATGACAACAAAACCGTTGCGGCAATGGACTTACTCGTACCCGGCGTTGGTGAGATCATCGGCGGATCGCAGAGAGAGGAAAGACTTGAGGTTCTTCTTCAGAGAATGGAAGAGTGCGGACTTAAGGAAGAGGACTACTGGTGGTACGTAAACCTCCGCAAGTACGGCGGCACAAAGCATGCAGGCTTCGGACTTGGATTTGAGCGTATTATTATGTATCTCACAGGTGTTTCAAACATCCGCGACGTAATTCCTTATCCCAGAACGGTAGGAAATGCAGAATATTAATAAAACAAAAGGCAGTCGCACGGCGACTGCCTTGTTTTTATATATCGTCTGCGAACTCGTCGTAGTCGCCGCCCGAAAGCACCTTGAGGGCGTAATTTATCTGTGAACCGCTATAGCCAAGTCTTGCAAGTGCGCCGTATGCATGGGAGAACTCCTCGCGAGCCAACTGCTTTTTGCCGAATTTCTTTTTTGCTATATGTAAACATCGCTTGTCAAAGTCGTAAAAAAGCAGGAAATCGCGGACAGACTCTATCGCCTGTGCACCAAAGCCTTTCTGACGAAGCCTTGCGATAATTCGTCTCTCGCCCCAATATTTATCAAGACAAAGCTCTGCCTCACGGGTCGCGAATGAATTCTCGTCAATAAGACCCATATCGCATATCATATTGACGGCAACGTGAGATGCCTGCGCCGAAAAGCCCTTTTCGCGAAGCTTGCGAACAAGACCGTTTACAGAGCACGCCGAATATCCAAGCAGTCGGCATCCCTTAAAGTATGCGCAGGAGATCTCGGAGTATTCCTTTATACGTTCTATCAGCTCCTCATTTGCGAATCCGCGCGAGAGCTGAAGCTCGCTTACGTATTTGCAAAGCATAGGATACTGCGTCTTGCGAATTTTTCCGTTCTCGTCGGGGCATTTGACTATTACGTATATGCAATTTTCCGAGGAGAGAAGATCTATTTCGGCGAGTGGAGATATAATATTACTCATCGTCTCCCTCAAGAACTCTTATATCAAAATCGTCATCGTCGGAGTCTACCTCGAATTCCTCCTCGATGATGTCGGAGCTGTCCTTGAGTGCGCGGATCTTGGACTCGATGTCCGCTGCAAGCTCGGGATTTTCCTCGAGGAATCTCTTTACGTTTTCCTTGCCCTGACCTATCTTTTCGCCATTGTACGAGAACCACGAGCCGCTCTTTTTTATGATGTCCAGCATAATAGCAAAGTCAAGTACCTCGCTCATACGGGAGATACCCTTGCCGTAGAGAATGTCAAACTCTGCAACCTTGAAGGGAGGCGCGACCTTATTCTTTACTATCTTACACTTAACGCGGTTTCCGTAAATGTCCGCGCCGTTCTTGAGCTGCTCGGTCTTTCTTATATCAATGCGCACGGACGCATAGAACTTGAGCGCACGACCGCCTGTGGTGGTCTCGGGGTTTCCGTAGATAACGCCCACCTTTTCACGAAGCTGGTTGATGAACACGACCACGCAATTGCTCTTGGAGATAACAGCCGCGAGCTTACGCATAGCCTGCGACATAAGTCTCGCCTGAACGCCAACGGTGGGCGCACCCATATCGCCGTCGATCTCAGTTCTGGGAACGAGAGCGGCAACAGAGTCAACTACAACTACGTCAATTGCGCCCGAGCGAACCAAGGACTCGGTAATGGAGAGTGCGTCCTCTCCGCAGTCGGGCTGAGAAACCAGCAGATTGTTTATATCAACGCCAAGCGCCTTTGCGTAAACGGGGTCAAGCGCGTGCTCTGCGTCGATAAACGCCGCCTCGCCGCCTGCCTTTTGAACCTCTGCTATAATATGAAGCGCGACGGTGGTTTTACCCGAGGACTCAGGACCAAATATTTCGATAATTCTTCCGCGGGGAACACCGCCGATACCAAGCGCCATATCAAGTGACAAAGAGCCTGTGGATACTGCCTGAACCTCCATTCTGGAGTTCTCACCTAAGCGCATAATAGAGCCTGCGCCGTATTCTCTCTCTATCTGAGAGATCATAGTGCTGAGGGCTTTTTTCTTATCTTCCTTATTCTGTACGTCAACTACCTTTGCGGGAGCCTTCTTTGACTGTGCCATAACTTATCTCACTTTCACATAAAAATTACAAATTTTTCGGATTTTTCGTAAATCCATTTTATCTCTTGTGGCATTATTATACACCAATAGCAGACGTTTGTCAATAGGTTTTGAAAAATATTTTTCTTAATTTGGAATTTTTGGTTTTTAAGAGAATTAACAAATTGGGGTGAGTAATCTCAAAATTCCGATTTTGGAAATTAACACTTTTTTGCGCGAGAGTGCTAAAAATCTCATTATTTTGTTGCCGCGCGAGTATCGAAATATATTTACAATCAGAAAAAAATGTGCTATAATTGTTTTAATATCCAGAGCTTTCGGAGGAATTAAAATGAACGTACAACAGGCAATTCAAAGCTTTTACGCGCTTCAGTCAAAGCTGAGCGCATACAATCACGCAATGTCGCTGATATATTACGACGGAGCAACGACAGCTCCCAAGGGAACTGCGCAGAACAGAGCGCACGCGCTTGCGGTTCTCAGCGAGGAAACGTACAAAATGTCAACATGCGAGGAGACAATATCAATGCTTGAATTCCTTGATGAGCACAAGGAAGAGCTCTGCGAAAAAGATGCTCGCGCAGTCTATCTTGCGCTCAAGGATATAAAGGAAATGAAGCTTATACCTATGGAAGAATACATAGCGTATCAAGAGCTTATGGTAGAGGCTGATGACGTGTGGCACAGAGCAAAGGAGAATAGTGACTTTGAGCTTTTCCGTCCGGTGTTGGAAAAAATCTTTGAGACTACCGTGCGCTTTGCTAAATACTGCGCGCCCGAAAAGCATCCCTACAACTACTGTCTTGACAAGTATGAGCGCGGACTGACGATGGAAAAATGCGATGAATTTTTCGCAACTCTTAAAGCAAGAATAGTCCCGCTTATAAAGAAAATATCCCAAAAGCCGCAGGTCAGCGACGCATGTATTAAGGGCGACTTTGACGAGGCGGCACAGGAGAAGTTTTCCTATGCGCTCATGGAGGCTATCGGCATAGACCTTGACCATTGCGGGCTTGGCACTACCGAGCACCCCTTTACGACGAGCATCGGCTCGCATCACGATGTGAGAATAACCACCAATTACGACAGAAAAAACCTTTCGTATTCTATGTTCAGCGTTATCCACGAGGGCGGACACGCTCTTTACGATATGAACTCGGCAGACGAGCTTGCGTACACGTTCCTTGATGGCGGTGTATCAATGGGCATTCACGAGAGCCAGAGTCGCTTTTATGAAAATCTGCTTGGCAGAAGCCGCGAGTTTATAAACTACATATTTCCAAAAATGCAGGACTGCTTCGTTCAACTCAAAGACTACACCGCGGAGGATATGTACCGCGCGGTAAATCTCGTCACACCCTCACTCATTCGTACCGAGGCGGATGAGGTCACTTACTGTCTGCACGTAATGATACGCTACGAGCTTGAAAAGAGAGTTGTTGGTGGCGAGCTTGCGGTTAAGGATCTTCCCGCCGAGTGGAACAGACTTTACAAGGAGTATCTTGGCGTTGACGTGCCCGACGATAAGCGCGGAGTGCTTCAGGACAGCCATTGGTCCGGCGGTGGAATAGGATACTTCCCGTCTTACGCGCTTGGAAGCGCTTACGGCGCGCATCTCTTGCATAAAATGAAGCAGAGTGTGGATGTTGAAAAGTGCTTGTCCGATGGCAATTTTGCGCCCATAAACGAGTGGAATAGAGAAAACATCTGGAAATACGGCTGCACAAAGGATCCGAACGTGCTTTTGTGTGAAGCGATCGGCGAGGAGTTTGACCCTGCATATTATACGGATTATCTTGAAAGAAAGTATTCCGAAATATA
The DNA here is from genome assembly GCA_045659745.1 of Eubacteriales bacterium. Lineage (GTDB taxonomy): Bacteria > Bacillota > Clostridia > Oscillospirales > CAG-272 > SVTX01. The sequence continues at coordinate 40,902 of JAZRCL010000036.1, read as the reverse complement.
CGGTCTTGAGCAGTGATTTGAGGTAATTGCAAAAAACTTACAAACATTTTCATTCCGTGAGGAATAATTTTATATAAAGCGATATTGAAACAAGGTAAAAATTCTCTTGAAATTAAAGTGAATGTGTGCTATAATCTATTTATTATTTCAGCTTACTAATTTCAATGAGCAAATGATTTTTTGAATATGAGGTATTTTATTATGGAAAAAATGAAGGTTGGTGTCGTTGGCGCGACAGGTATGGTCGGACAGCGATTTTTGACGCTTCTTGACGGACACCCTTATTTTGAGGTAGTGGCGCTCGCTGCGTCCAAGAACAGCGCGGGCAAGACATACGAAGAAGCTCTCGGCGGCCGCTGGAAGCTTCAGACTCCCATGCCTGAGCAGTACAAGAGCATGGTGGTCGTTGACGCGGAAAACGTGGAGGAAATGAAGCAGTGTGCATTCATTTTCTGCGCGGTAAATATGAAAAAGGACGAGATCAAGGCTCTTGAGGAAAAATACGCAAAGGCTGAGATTCCCGTAGTCTCCAACAACTCGGCTCATCGTTGGACTCCTGATGTGCCTATGGTAATTCCGGAGGTAAATCCCAAGCATCTTGAGGTTATTGCGTATCAGAGAAAGAGACTCGGAACAAAGAGAGGCTTGATCGCAGTTAAGCCCAACTGCTCTATACAGTCCTACGTTCCCGCGCTTACGCCCCTTCGCAAGTATGGAATAAAAGAGGTAGTAGCTACTACCTATCAGGCAATCTCGGGTGCAGGTAAGACCTTTAATGAGTGGCCGGAAATGATAGACAATATTATCCCTTACATAGGCGGCGAGGAAGAAAAGTCCGAGCAGGAGCCTCTTCGCGTTTGGGGTAAGGTGGAAAATGGCGAGATAGTTAAGGCTGATGCTCCTCTTATCACAACTCAGTGCATCCGTGTGCCCGTGACAGACGGTCATACCGCGGCTGTGTTTGTGAGATTTGAGAACAAGCCCACAAAGGAGCAGATACTTGAGGATTGGAAGAATTTTGAGGGCGAGCCTCAGACTCTCGGACTTCCTCATGCTCCCGAGCAGTTCGTGACTTACTTTGAGGAGGACAATCGCCCTCAGGCGCACATTGACCGTGATATTTACGGTGGAATGGGCGTGACGGTCGGTAGACTTCGAGAGGATTCGCTTTTTGACTACAAATTCGTAGGACTTTCCCACAACACCCTCAGAGGTGCGGCAGGCGGAGCTGTTCTTATCGCTGAGCTCCTCTATAAGAAGGGATATTTTGACTGATATTGTCAATTATCAGCATTATAAAAGAGACGGCTCACGCCGTCTCTTTTTGCCATCAATCAATAAACAAACAGTTGTTATATAAACCCAATGTTGTAAAAAATGCTGCTTTGAGATTCAAATATGCAGGTTCGGGTGTTCCATATGCCGCAATGCGTAGGGAAGGTGTGATTTGCCGTAGCGTCAAACTGCAAAATTTGACACTAAAATCGCGAAAAAAACACTCTAAATTACGCCAAAATTTTCCTCGAAAAGCTAATTTTTTTGAGTTTTTCAGAGCGGGAAAAACTCTTTTGCGCAAAAGGAAATATATGGGAAAGAGTGACTGCTTTTTGGGGCGTTTGTGCATTTCATACATTTTAATGTAGAAATTTTTGTCATTTAAGTAGAAACTTTCATTTTCCTATTGCAAGTTTGACAAAACTGTGGTAGAATGAGCACAAGTGAAGGCATATTTCAGTGAATGCTTTAACGAAATTAAAATATTTTTTCAGAAAGGAAAGAGAGAAAAATGAAAAAGTTTTTAGCTCTTATGGCTCTTCTTCTTTGCTTCATGGTGCTTTTCGTAGCATGTGACAATACTGACGAGCCCCAATCCTCAGAGCAGCCCACGGATCCCATCGTGGAGCCTGCAGGCTGTGAGCATGCGTATGACAACGCTTGTGATGCAGACTGTAATCTCTGTGGAGAAAAGAGAGAACCCGCAGCTCACGTTGAGGAGACTATCGCAGCAGTTGCTCCCACGTGTACAAAGGTAGGTCTTACAGAGGGTAAGATTTGTAAGGTTTGCGGCGTTATCACAAAGGCACAGGAGGTTGCTCCTGTAGTAGCTCACACAACAGTAACAGTTGCAGGCACACCCGCAACATGTACAACAGCAGGTAAGACAGACGGTGAAGTTTGTAGCACTTGCGGCACAGTTGTTGTAGCTCAGGAAATTATTCTTGCAACAGGTCACGACGTAAAGGTCGTTGAAGGCAAGGCAGCTACATGTACAGAGGACGGTCTTACCAACGGTAAGAAGTGCTCCGCATGTAACGTTTGGATTCAGGAACAGGCTGTTATTCCTGCAACAGGACATGCAGAATCCACAGTTCCTTCCCTTGATCCTACATGTACAACTCCCGGTTACATTGGTGCAACAGTATGTACCGTATGTGACGAGGTTCTTAAGGCAGAGAAGAAGATCCCTGCTTTCGGTCATAACGAGGTTGCTATCCCCGAGGTTGAGTCCACCTGTACAAAGGCAGGCTCCGAGGGCGGTAGAAAGTGTAGCACTTGCGGTATCGTTACCGTAGAGCCCACACCCACAAAGCTCGCAAAGCATACTCCTCAGAGAGTTTCCGGTTATGAGCCCACATGTACAACCGCAGGTCTTACTGACGGTACAGTATGTAAGGATTGTGGCATTGTAATCAAGGCTCAGGAAGTTATTCCCGCAACTCACGGTGAATTGGTAGTTCTTGACGCAATTGCTCCTACATGTACTAAGGTTGGTTACACAGAGGGTGCTCAGTGCTCCGTTTGTGATGCAATCATCGTAGCTCAGGAAGTTCTTCCTTATGCTCATACATACAACTATAGCTGCGATACCAGCTGTACAATTTGTGGTGATTACAGAGAAGCTTACCACGAGTACGCATTCCTTGAAAAGGGTGCTATCGCATGTGTATACGGTTGCGGTAACTACTACAAGGATGCAGCAATCGATCCCGCAACATTCGCTTCCGGCGAGGCTCTTTACAATAGAATCGTCCGCAGCGGTAACGATCTCTCCTCCGCACTCAGAAACGGTGCTCTCTCTTATAATGAGGAAGAGGGATACATAAGAATTTCCGGTAAGGATTCCAACGGTGACCCCGGTATGGATCACGTTATAGCAGTGCCCTTCGGTCCTTCTTGGGACGGCGCAGGTCAGTCTGTAACTCAGCGTTACCTCGTAGTAAGATTCAGAACTGACTCCAGAGCTGCAGAGCTCCGTTTCGTAACCTGGAACAAACCTACTATGATCGTTAAGAGCGGCATAGGCACAGGCAACGAGTGGAACACCGTAATAATTGACCTTGAGGATAGCGCAGATGCAGGCGAGAGAATCGATATCCGCTGCAACATCGGTGCTGAATATACTGACTTCTCACATATCGCATCCTTCAAGTCTCTTGAGGACGCTAAGCTTTATGCTAACTTTGTTGGCGAAATGGTAGACGGCGAGTGTGCTCATGTTGAGTACGTTGAAGGCTGGAACGGTCCCGTATGCTCTAACTGCTACGAGCCCGCAACACCCGTAACTTCTCACGAGGGCGCTGAGATCTACAATGCAATCGATCCTACATGTCCCGACTTCTCCCTCGTTGCAGATAACGGTAGCCAGGGTGTTACAGTTAACGGTCTTGGAACAGGTCTTGGCGGCGCTTCCGCTAACTTCGTTCTTACAAGCGATGTTAACTTCGGTAAGTACATGGTTGTAGTTTACAAGATGGACTCTTCCGCTGCATACTTCGGCTTGGCTAACAATGGCGAGCTCGCAACATATCGCGAGGTTGCTCAGACACCCGGTCTCTGGACTGTATGTGGCTATGGCGCAACAGGTCTCGAGGCATCTGGCGTTCTCGAATTCATCTGCAACTTCGGTGGCGCATCCAGCTCCGTAGGTATTCAGGCAGTTTATACATTTGATTCTAAGGCAGCAGCAGAAGCTTACGCAGCAATGCTTGCAGCTCAGTGCTTCCACGACGCAACCACTATGAACTATGAGACAGGTCACGTTGTTTGTGACGCTTGTGGAGCTATCCAGGGTGCAACCGCTGAATGGCCTCTCGAGCTCAACAATGGCTTCGTAACAACTCCTACTTTCGTAGCTGGTACATCTATGTGGGATCCCGGCGTTCAGGAGTATCACTACTTCTACTATGCAGAGACCGATCACAGACTCGTTCTTGATTACTATGGCACAAACATTTCTATATATGTAAACGGCAACTTCCAGATGAGCGAAACATACGATCCTTCTCTTAACGTAGCTGTAAAGGCTGGCGATAAGGTTGAAGTAGTTGTTTACGCTAACTGGGACGAAGAGACATGGACCTTGATTCCTGACGGAATATTCTTCATGGTTGACAAGGCTCTTCCCGGTTCTGCAAACAATCCCTTCGAGCTCGTTCTTGGCGAGACAACAACTCCCGAGTTTATTCTCGGCACATCCTTCATGGATCCCGGCGTTCAGCAGTACTCCTACAAGTGGGTTGCTATTGACGACGGTAAGCTCATCCTTTCCGAGCTTGCAAACCTTTCTTGGACAAATAACGGCAACTGGGGCGAAGGCTACGTTGTTGATGTTCTTAAGGGCGATGTAGTTGAGATCACAATATTCATGGGTATGGATGAGGAATACAATTGGCTTACCACTCCCGTTACATTCTCCGCTGAATTCGACGTTGTTCACAGAATGGCGTTCAACGAGGATGGTTCCATAACATGTAATAAGGGTTGTCACAACCTCGTTCCCGCAACATACTCCGCAGGTCAGACTCTTGCTGACAAGGCTATTCCCGGTAACTATGGTAATTCCGGTGTATACAACGAAGAGGGCTACATGACCATTCCTGGCGCTTCCGTAGCAGGTGACGCTGGTACAGATAAGGTTTACTCTATTGCAAACAACGCAAGAGAGCGTTACGTTGTATTCAGATACAGAACAACTGACCCCGCAGTTACAATCCGTTTCGTATCCTACAATGCTGCATGTGCAGAAAAGTGGCACGATCTCGGTACTAACGGCGAATGGCAGACAGTCGTTATAGACGCTGGTGCAGAGTACGGCGGATGGATGGAGTTCAGATGTAATATCTACATGAACGGCAACGTTCCCTCCGAAGGCGCACAGACCGATATTTCTCACATCGTAACCTTTGCAACTCTTGAAGAAGCACAGGCTTACGCAAACTATGTAAACATTTTCGAGACTGGCGTATGTCCTCATAACGGATACAAGACAGAGGTAATTACTCCTGCTACTTGTGTAACTCCCGGTCTTAACAAGCTTTCCTGCGATTGCTGCGGTCTCGTTCTTGAGCAGGTAACAGGTGGTTCTCACAAGTTCGCAGTAGATGACGCTATCGTATCTTGCGTACTTTGCGGTCACGTAGCAACAAATTCCGTTCACGTAGGCGCTGATATCTTCGCTAATTCTACAGTTGATTCCGGTGAGCTTATAGATAAGGGTGCAAACGGTGTTACTGTTGCCGGTGTTACTGCATTTGGAGGAGCTAATAATCTTCTTATCAGCAGCGACACAACCTTTGGACAGCACATACTCGTTGTTTACAGCATCAATACTCGCTTCGGCTACATCGGATCCGGCTTGGTTCCCGGATGCTATGCTGTTCCTGGTGAAATGGATGCAGGCGCAGTAAGAATTGACTATTTCCAGAATGCAAACGTAGGAAACGTTCTTGCCCTCCTTTGCAACTTCAATGACGGTAATAACAATACTACAGAGACAAACATTATGGCAGTTTACACCTTCGATTCCTTCGAAGCAGCTGCAAAGTACGTTGAGTCTCTCAGCTATAATGCTACAACATCTCACGTTGGCGCAAACCTCGTTGCTTCTGTAGATTCCGCAGAGCAGGGTGACGCAAACCTTATGACTAAGGATGCATACAGTGTAACAGTTAAGGGTGTTGGTACAGGTATACTTGGTACAACCAAGATCAGACTTAAGAATGAGACAGGCGCTAACTTCGGTCAGCACGTAGTTATTCTTTATAAGACTAACGCAACTTATGCAGGCGGCCCCGGATTCCTCGGTGTGACAAATACTGAAACAGGAATCGTATACAGCGACGGTATGGCTCCTTCCACTGACAAGGTTGCAGTATACCAGTTGGGTGCTCCCACCGGCGGTACAATGGGCGCTGAGCTTGAATTGCTCCTCAACTTCGATGGCGGTGCTGATACTTGGACTACCATTTACGGTGTTTACACGTTTGAGACTGCTGAGGCTGCAGCTGCATTTGCGGCAATGAACGGTTAATTTCAAAAAACTTTCTGAAATTAAAATAAATTTCGGCGATAATACGCCGAAAGCAACAACCCCCACCGCACAAGCGGTGGGGGTTTTGTTATAGGGTGCATCTGGAATGTGCTATTATATATAATAAGGAAGCTTTTGTTTTAATTTTATCCCTTGACACCGCTCGGCAGGTCGTGTTATAATGAATTTACAGGATGAAATATCATAAATTATATAACAAATTTGAAAACGTAAAAAAGGAGAAAGTATATGGCAAAGACTACTATCGGAATTTTGTACGACTTTGATAAAACTCTCTGCACGACGGACATGCAGGAATACGATTTTATAAAAAATCTTGGAATGGACTCAAACGACTTCTGGGGCGAAGCTGCAAAGCTCACTCGCGAGCATCAGGTTGAAAAGATACTTGCGTATATGATGATAATGATCCGCGAGTGTAAAAAGCGCGGAATTCCGCTGACCGAGGAGTACCTCAAGAGCTGCGGCGAAAACGTCGTACTTTACAAGGGCGTGCTTTCGTGGTTTGACCGCATCAATGCCTATGGCGAGTCGCTCGGCGTAAACATCGAGCATTATATCATTTCTTCGGGCACGTATGAGATAATTCAGGGAACTCCTATCGCAAAATATTTTAAAAGAATTTACGCGTGCAGATATATGTATAACGAAAACGGTGAGGCAGTCTGGCCCGCGTTGGCTATAAACTACACACTTAAAACACAGTATATTTACAGAATATCCAAGGGTATTCTTGATGTGACGGACGACTACAATCTCAACAGACTTCAGGACGAGAGCCTGCGCCGTATCGCATACCGCAATATGATATATATCGGCGACGGAATGACCGACATTCCCTGTATGAAGATGGTAAAGCAGAAGGGCGGAAAGTCTATTGCGCTGTACGCCTCGGGCAAGAGCGAGACAGTAAAGCCTCTTGTTGACGACGACCGTATCAACTACGTCTGCGTAGCGGATTATTCCCAGAACTCAACGCTTGATAAGATCGTTAAGCTTATGATAGAAAATATGGCAACTCTCGAAAAGCTCAGAGCAAAGGAAGAAATGCAGCTCTCGCAGTACAGACGCGCCAACGAAAAGGATAATTAAGGCTAATAAAAAAGGAGCTTCAAATTTGAAGCTCCTTTTTGTTATTTAATAAAGCTTATATTTAAGTCTCAAATTATCAGCGATCATTGCGATAAACTCGCTATTTGTGGACTTTACGCGCTTGCCTCCCTCCGAGAGGGAGGGGGACCGCGATAGCGGTGGAAGGAGCTTGCGCAACTTTGTGCTTAAATAAATTTCATAGTAACGCTCTCTCCCTCAGTCGCCTACGGCGCCAGCTCCCTCCCGGAGGGAGCCTTTTTAGTACAACTTATATTTTAATCTCAAATTATCAGCGATCATTGCGATAAACTCCGAATTTGTCGGCTTTCCGCGGTTGTTTTGAATGGTGTAGCCAAAGTAAGAATTGAGTGTATCCACGTCGCCTCTGTCCCACGCGACCTCTATGGCGTGTCGTATTGCTCGTTCGACGCGGCTTGTAGTGGTCTGATATTTCTTCGCGACAGAGGGGTAGAGGACTTTGGTGACGGAGTTTATTATGTCGGAGTCATTTATAGTGAGGAGGATAGCCGTGCGGAGATACTGATAGCCCTTGATGTGTGCGGGAACGCCTATCTGGTGGATTATGCGCGTGACCTGCGCCTCGATGTCGGGCGTTTCGTCCGCCACGGGCTTTGTGGTGTAAAACTCGGGTGAGCCTGAATTTTTTCTCTTTTTGAGCAGATTTTCTATGTGCTGGATAAGATTAGACGTATTTATAGGCTTTATAAGACACAGATCCGCGCCCGCCTCAAGCGACTGAACGAAAATATTTTGATTAGAAATAGGCGAGGTCATAATTATAATAGGGGCGCGATCCCTACCTGACTTGATACTGCGGACAAGGGAAAGCCCGTCCAGCTTTGAGAGCCATATATCCGCGATAAGTACGTCGGGATGGACACGGTTGATAAGCGCGAGCGCGTCCTCGCCGTTTGTTGCTTCGTCTATGTATCTGCATCCCGCGTGCGAGAGAGCCTCTCTCAAAATGTGACGCTGAGAATTATTTTCGTCGGCTATGAGTATTTTTGTTGTGTATTCCACTTTGTTGTATCCTCCTGTAATAAGTTTTTATTGTTTACAGTAATATATTACCATAAATTAGGAGATTTTGCAATATAATTTACAAAAATTTCCAATTGTGAGATTAAACAAAGTTTTTCACTAAAAAATGTAAAAAATATCCAATTTATAAAATTCCGACATTTTGCGATAAAAAAGGCTATTTGGTTTATTGACAGGGTGTAATTTATTATGATATAATTTAATTGTAGGTAAAGAAGTCAACATGGATAATTAACAAAAATAATTTTGGAGGGCAAAATGAATTTTTTGTTTTACTTTAAGAGGTTCGCAGCTACCACGATCGACGCGATGATATGCGCTGCCTTCATTGTTTTGCCGGATATTCTTGGCTTGATGGAATCAGGAGTGGTTATCGAGTATGTGTCTATAGGGCTTGCAGGAATAATGTTGTTGTTAAAGGACGTGTTTGGTCGCAGTCCGGGTAAAATGATTTTAGGATTATATATTGTTGATGACAATACAGGCAGAAAACCTAAGGCGTGGAAGCTTATGCTTCGCAATCTTCTTTTGCCGTTATGGATAATAGACGGAGGAATATGCTTGTTTACTACCGGTCGCAGATTAGCGGATATTGTACTCAAAGTTAGAGTTGTTGAGTATTCTCCCAATCAGCTTAATCCTTTATAAAAACAAATCCGCAGAGAATTTTCTCTGCGGATTTTTAACATTCTTTAAGATATTTTACCTCATCATCAGTGAGCTTGCGCCACTTGCCGACGGGGAGATTGCCGAGGTTTATGTTACCTATGGCGACACGAGTAAGCTTTTGGATCTTGACGCCGTGAGTCTCGCACATTCTACGTATCTGACGGTTTCTGCCCTCGTAAAGCTCAAACTCTGCGAGCGTAATTTTCTCGTCCTGCGAGAGCTTTTTGACGGTCACGGGAGCTGTTTCTCTGCCGTCTATGACTATGGGCTCTCCAAGAGATGTGACCTCTTGCTCGGACAACACTCCGCTCAAGGTGACGTGATAAATTTTGGGTATAGAGTGACGGGGGTGTGTGAGCTTATTTGCAAGCTCGCCGTCATTTGTGAGGAGCAAGAGCCCATCCGAGTCCATGTCAAGTCTGCCCACGGGGTAGAGACGGACAGTTTTGCCTGCGCTGTCCTTGACGTCGCGGCAAAGGGCTGTGACGTCCGCACGACCCTTTTCGTCCGACGAGGTCGTGACTATTCCGCGAGGCTTGTTGAGCATCACGCAAATTTTTTCGCCATCGGGCAGAGTGATACGCTTGCCCTTGTATTCAACAATATCGACCTCGGGGTCTATCTTTTGTCCAAGAGTTGCGACAACTCCGTTTACTTTGACTTTGCCCGCCGTGATCTCCGCCTCGGCGGCGCGTCGGGACATTACTCCGCAGTCGGTAAAATATTTTGATATTCTTATACTTTCCATTTTCCTGTTCAGTCGAATAGCGACGCTATCCGCTCAAAAAAGTTAGTTTTATTTTTTGTTTGCGCGACGTTGTTCTGCGCGCACATGGGTGTGCTTGCGATGATCTCGCCGTCAAGGTAAAATACCAGTGACCCAAGCTCCTCGCCCTGACTTACGCCGTTATAATAAAAGTGCGGAAGCTCTATGACATACTCAATATCCTCGCGCTCGCGGGGCAATATCAGAGAAAGCTTATCCTTGTTTGTCACGGTGACAGAATCACTCTCGCAGTTCACAAGCGGCAGGGAATAGTCAAATTCTCCCACATCGCATAACGTCACGCGCTCATATAGCGACGATGCATAATCCAATAGTTTTGTGTGATCGTTCCAATCCGATGGGGCATTGAGTGTCACGCAGATATATTCCACGCCGTCAATTTCTGCCGCGCTGACAAGACACCGTCCGCTTTTTTTAGTAAAGCCCGTCTTTACACCTATTGTGCCATCGTAGCTTTTGAGGAGCTTGTTGTGGTTAATAAGGACGCGCGTACCCTCGTTCTTGTTGAGAGGGATTGTGGTCTTATATGTAGAGACTATTTTGCGAAAATGCTGATTTTTCATAGCCTCCCGCGTAATAAGTGCCAGTTCTTTTGCGGTCGTGTAATGGGTTTCTCCGTCAAGCCCGTGTGGGTTTTCAAAGCTCGTGTTTTTAAGGCCTAACTCGGCTGCCTTTTTGTTCATTAGCTTCGCAAAACCCTCGATGCTTCCTCCAACCTCAATGGCAATAGCCGCCGCGGCGTCGTTTGCAGACTCCAAAAGCATCGCGTACAAAAGGTTTTCCATAGTCAGCTCCTCGCCCGCGTACAGATAGATAGACGAGCCCTCAACTCCCACTGCTAAGGGAGAGACCTTGACGGTCTTTTGTATGTCGCACCTCTCAAGCGCGACAAGTGCGGTCATAATTTTGGTGGTTGACGCCATGGGTAGCTGCTTGTCGCAGTTTTTTGACCAAAGAGTCTCACCGCTTGACGCTTCAATAACTATCGCGCTCTGCGCGGATATCTCGCTCTCAGAGGGACTGCCTGCGCCCTGAACAAGAGGCAGAGAATAGGTTGGAGACAGAGGCTGTATGTCCTGCGAAAAGGCGCAGGACGACAGAGACAAACACAACAGAGCCGCTATAAAAATAACGGCTTTTTTGAAATTGTTTTTGAAAAAATTATGCACGACAAACCCTCCGAGCAAATAAAATACCTTATAAAAGTATATTTGCCCGAAAGGGTTTTTATGTCATTGAGGATTACTCGCCCTGGGACTCGTCCTCGTCTTTAGCGAAAAGCGCCTTGATCTTTGCGATGATCTCGGGGGAGCGGTCGATAAGCTCGGATATCTGCTCGATAGGATCGGTGGGGTTCTTGAGGCCCACGTTTACCATGTCTGCCTTACCGTCGGGGGAAATGCAAAGAAAGCCGACAGGCTGAATGGATATACCTGTGCCGCCGCCTGCACCGAAGTTCTGAGGCTTTGCGGATGCATCCTTGCTGTTGAAGTCGAGTCCGCCCGTAGCATAGCCGACGGACACCTTGGAGATTGGGATTATGGTAGTACCCGATGCGGTCTGAATGGGAGAGCCGATGACGGTATCGGCGTCGATGATGTTCTTTACCTGCGACAGTGTAGCCGCGATTACTTCCTGGAGCTTGTTTTCTGATGCCATAACAAAAGTCCTTTCGTTTATATAAATAATAAATTATTTTCAGCTTTTTTTGGTCTGTGGCTTGCCCTTTGACGTGGACTTACCATTGGAACTTGATTTGCTCTTTGTCACTGTGGTCGTAGTCTGCTGGGGTTGAATGTCTAGCCACTCGGTTATTGCCCGGACTATGACCTTGATAAGTACGCAAAGGATGCCAAAAAGATTCATAGAGAAGGATACTTTTATATCCATATCTATTTTCTCGGAGAGATAGTCGGGCTCAATAGAAACCTCGGCAGATTTTTTGCCGTGAATGTGCGAGTTTCTGTCAAGAATCGCTATTAGTGAATCACAGGCGGCGTATATTGCGTACCAACGCAGAGCGACCTGCGCCGCATCGGGACCACCGACCTTTATTTTTATTCGTGAGGTTTTTATGTGTAGATGCGAGAAAAACGTGGAGAAAAACAGTCCGAGAATGCCTGTGGCAGAGGTTATCATATCCGTCACAGCGGGACGGCTCTCTCGCTTTTTCTTTTTGAGAGCTCTGCGCTCGGCTCTTGAAAGCTTTTTCTGCTCGACTCGCTTGGCTTTTCTTTTTGCCTGCCTTTCTGCTCTTTTTGCGGCTTTTTTTGCTTCAAGCTTTTTGCGCTTCGCCTCGCGCCGCGCTATTTTTCTTGGAGTGTAGTCGGACAGCCTGTATTTTTTTTCTTTTTTGGGCAGGACTTTTATTCTGAATCCGAATGCCCAGATATTTAATTTCAGTTCTTCCGAAAGCTCAAGATTTACGAAAATGCGTACTGAAAAGAGCAATATGAGTATTGCAAGAATAATTAAAAATGCAATTATATATATCACTCCTCTCGTAAAATTTTTAATATTTATTCAGTATCTTCCGGCTTTTCTGCATTGTTTTCGACAGTGACGGGCGGTATCATCATACCAACCTCGCCGACAAGTCCGATGTTTGCGCCCTCGGTTTCACTTTCTACAGGGGCGGTGAACTCGCACTGCGGAAGCTCGTCAAGAGAGTTCAGTCCGAACACGCGCAAGAATTTTTCGGTTGTTGCGTAAAGCATAGGACGGCCCGGCGCGTCAAGTCTGCCGCAGCAGGTGATAAGGTTTTTGTCTATAAGTGAGGTCATCGCGTAGGACGAGTCAACTCCGCGCACGGAGTCAACGTAGGAACGTGTGACGGGCTGATTGTATGCAACCACTGCCAATGCCTCCATAGTGGAGTTTGATAGATTTCCGCCTCGCTTTATGCCAAGCGCCTCGCGTATGTAGGGCATATATTCTTCCTTTGTGGAGAACTGGCAGGAGTCGGGGTACATAAGAAGCAGTATGCCACGGGTGGAGTTGTCGTTGTTGTACTCCTGCGACATAACCTCGACTATCTTTTTAACGTCGGGGATAGACAGTCCAAGCACCTCGGAAAGTCGCTCGTATGTGATGGGGTGTCCTGCGGCGTAAAGAATTGCCTCAATAGCGCCCGATATATTATTCAAAGTCATATTTTCCTGGCTCATACTCTGACCTCGCTTTCGGTAAAGATGTCAATTTGCTTGTCCTCCGCGGGCTTTGACACGCCGAATTCGCCTTTTACGTCGGAGGGAGGATTTTCATTTATCATAAATTTTGCTTCGTCGCCCATCAGCGAGGAAATTCCGCTGTCGTCGCCCGCAATAAGTATCTTTCGGGTCTTGATAAGCTCAAGCACGCCGAGAAAAATTGCAATCATATCGTTGAGCGATACTGAGTCGTCAAGAAGCTCGCGGAGGGTTGTCTCTTTCTTTTTGGACATTCTATTCAGAATTCCCACTATCTTGACCTCAACGGGTACGATAGGCTTGCTTATCATAGGCGTGAACGTCTCGCGGTCGGGCATAGGACGGTTTTCGTTGTATGTGATGATACGTCTTACTGCCAAAAGCAGACTTTCGGTTTCCTGATCTGCAACGAAGGATTTATCTATTGATATTTCGTCGGTATCCTTTTCAAGTCTGCCCGAATATTTCGCGTACTGAGGAAGCAGCTTTTTAGACGCTTCCTTTGCTTGTTGATACTTGATGAGCATTTCGGCCAAGGCGGCTCTGGGGTCTTCCTCGTCTTCTTCGACTTTGGGAAGCAGGAGCTTACTCTTGATAAGCATAAGCTCGCTCGCCATAACGATAAACTCCGAGGCAAGCTCCATATCAAGCGCCTGCGCCTGTGCAATATACTCCATATATTGCTCGCAAATGAGATTTATCGGAATGTCCTCAATGCTGACTTTATTCTTTTGTATTAGGCTTAACAATAGGTCAAGCGGGCCCTCGAATTTTTCGAGGCGGTAGCTTAAAGTGTCCATTGGGACCTCCCATGGTGATTAAATTCAGAGTAAAAGCTTGAAAAACAACAATTCAAAGGGGTATTCGACGATAGACATTATTTTTTCTGCGATAAACGAAGTCAGATAAACGCCAAAGACCCTAGATAAAATAATACTGATAACAAGAACTACCCAGAACGAGTATCTTTCGTACTGCATAAGCTTGAAATACCATTTTGCAGGCAGAAACGCGGTCACGAATCTCGAACCGTCAAACGGAGGCACGGGAATGAGATTGTAAACCATAAATACGAAATTATACATTGCCGAAAGATTAAAGAACGAGGATATTATATAAAACAGATTTGCGGTAAATTCATTTATTTCCGTGCTCAATACTACCTTTGAGTATATAAAAACTGTTAGAGTACAAAGGAAGGTGCTAATAACGCCTAAAATGAAATTTGCAAGCGGGCCTGCGATGCCTGTGATAGCCATTCCTTTTTTGGGATTGTTAAAATTTCGCGCGTTTATCGGCACAGGCTTTGCCCAACCAAAGCCGAAGACTATCATACAAAGCGTGCCTATAAGATCCAAGTGCTTTGCAGGGTTTATGGTCATTCGTCCGAGATTGAACGCGGTTCTGTCTCCCATTTTGTACGCCGCATACGCATGTGCCGCTTCGTGACACGAAAGCGCAAAAAGTACTATCGGTACGGTTAAAAGTATTTGAATAATAGCTATTTTTATATCTCCCGAGGAGATAATAGAATAAAGCATAGTTTTTCTCCTTGTATTTTATGAGAACTTCTCAAAATTACAGGTCGAGTCTTATAAGGTCCTCGTAGGTCTCGCGTTCAACTACGACTCTTGCCTCGCCATCACGGACGAATATTACAGGCGGACGGGGAATACGGTTGTAGTTTGACGCCATTGAGTAGTTATACGCGCCCGTCACAAGCACTGCGAGAATATCGCCGCGAGATGCGCGTTGAATGTCCATATCCTCGCCGATAAGGTCGCCTGACTCGCAGCATCTGCCCGCAATAGTTGCCTTAAAATCACGGGGCATATTTGCGCGGTTAGCAATAAGAGCCGTGTATCTTGACTGATACAGCGCGTATCTGGGGTTGTCTGGCATACCGCCGTCTATGGATATATAATTTTTGAAATGAGGTATTTCCTTTACCGAGCCGACGGTGTAAAGCGTGATTCCCGCCGCCGCGACCAGCGAGCGACCGGGCTCAAGACGCACCTGCGGCATTTCAATATCATTTTCCTTGCAATATCCCTTGACTACGTCTGCAATATCAGAGATAGCCTCGGAATAGTTGATTTTGGGGTCGTCCTCGGTATATCTTACGCCAAGACCTCCGCCGAGGTTAAGCTCTTTTATGGTAAAATCACATTCGCTCTTTATCTTGGCGATAAACTTTATCATAATGTCCGCCGCGTCAGAGAAGGGCTGAATATCAAATATCTGCGAGCCGATATGACAGTGAAGTCCGCAAAGCTCAACACCCGCCATAGCGATAGCCGCCTTGACTATCTTCATAGCCTGACCTGTCTCTATCGCGCTGCCAAACTTTGAATCCACGCTGCCCGTGTTTATAGCTCTGTGGGTGTGGGGGTCAATTCCGGGGGTGATGCGGAGAAGAATTTTTTGCGTCATTCCGCGACGGACTGCCGCCATACTGACTGCGCAAAGCTCGTCAAAATTGTCAACGACAAATCTGCCGACTCCCATATCCATAGCGTCAGCTATGTCGCGGTCGGTTTTGTTGTTTCCGTGAAAATAAATTTTTTCGGCGGGGAAGCCTGCTGCGCGCGCGGTGTAAAGCTCGCCGCCTGATACGCAGTCAATTCCAAGTCCTTCCTCTGCGGCAATTTTGTATATCTCCTTAAAGCAAAGGGATTTTGACGCAAAAAGCGGGAGTGCGCCGACGCCGAAATTTTCCTCGGCGGCAGAGAGATAGGTTCTCATGTTCTGACGAATGACGTCCTCATCTATTATATAAGCGGGCGTGCCGAACTCGCGAGCGAGCTCGACGGTATCTAGACCGCCTATGGTCAGATGTCCTTTGTCATTTGCTGATAGGTGTGGGTAAAGTATCATAATAAATTCCTTTTAGAGTTTAACTCCCGTAAGCTTTGATATTTCGGACCAAAGTTCCGCCTTGCCCTCGCCCTTGAGAGAGGAAAAGGGAATTATGGGAGTGCCCTCTCTGATAAGAGGGTCGTTTGAAATAACATCGAGATTGTTTGCTCTCTCGGTTTTGTTGAGCTTGTCGACCTTTGTGACTACGAGAATGTAGGGGATGCCTGACGCGTTCATCCAGTCAAGCATCATAGCATCGTCGTCGGTAATGCCGACGCGGCTGTCAACAAGCTGAACTACGCCGCGGATGAGGTCGGCGTTTTTATTTTTGGTAAAATAACCGTCTGTAAGAGTTGACCATTTGTCCTTCTCTGCGCGGTTTCTCTGCGCAAAGCCGTAGCCCGGCAGGTCAACGAGAAAGAGCTTTTTGTCAACCTCGTAAAAGTTTACGGTTATGGTCTTGCCGGGGGTGGAGGACACTCTTGCCAGAGATTTTCTGCCGAGAATGGTGTTTATAAGCGAGCTTTTTCCGACGTTTGAGCGACCCGAGAGCGCGATCTGCGGAATAGGGTCGGTGGGAAATTGGCTAGCGAAGCCCGCGGTCATTTTAAGATTGGTATTTTGAATGTTAAGTCCCATTATGAGGCTCCTGTTATTTTTTAGAGTTGGCGTGTATCTCGCCAGAGCGAGTTGTCGCTGTGGGGATGCTGTAGCTTAGAGTCTGAAGCTTTTTTTCTACCGTAATATGTGTTTTGTCTGACACAAGTGCGTGCGAGAGCACGTCGGAAGCGGTCTTGCAGGGGATAAACGTGATATTTTCAAGCACGAGACTGTCAAGCTTATCAAGATCCTTGAGGTTATCCTTGGGGATAAGCACAGTCTTTACACCCGCCGCATACGCCGCCATAGTCTTCTCGCGGAGTCCACCGATAGCTAAGACGTTTCCGCGCAGGGTTATCTCGCCCGTCATAGCCACGTCGCGTCTTACGGGTATGCCTGACAAGGCACTGACGAGGGCGGTCAGCATTGTCACACCCGCGCTTGGTCCGTCCTTGGGGACAGCTCCCTCGGGGACGTGTATGTGTATGTCCTTTTTGGAGTAAAAGTCGGTAGGGATATTGTAGCTTGACGCTATCTGGCGTGTGTATGTAAGAGCCGCCTTTGCGGATTCCTTCATAACGTCGCCAAGGCTTCCCGTAAGCTCCAGCTTGCCCGTGCCGTCCGTGACTGCGACTTCGATCTTGAGAAGATCGCCGCCCGACTGGGTGTAGGCAAGGCCGTTGACTGTGCCTATCTCGTCGCACTCGGATATTTTCTCGGGCAAGAATTTCTCCGCGCCGAGCAAAGACTCAAGATTTTTGAGGTTGACGGTCATGCTCTTGCACTTGCCGTCGATTATAGCGAGAGCGGCGCGTCTGAGGAGTCTTGCAAGCTCGCGCTCAAGGTTTCTTACACCCGACTCACGAGTGTATGCATCGATTATCTTTGAGAGCGCGTCGTCGGTTATCTTGAGCGTTCTCTTATTCAGTCCGTGACGCTTGAGTTGGCGGGGGATGAGGTGATTTTTTGCAATGCTCATCTTCTCGCTCTTTGTGTACGTGTGAAGCTCAATTATCTCCATTCTGTCGATAAGCGGACGTGCGACGGTTTCAAGAGTGTTTGCCGTTGCGATGAATATACAGTCCGACAAGTCGAAGGGAAGCTCAACAAAGTGGTCGCGGAAGAATTTGTTCTGCTCGGGGTCAAGTGCCTCAAGCAAAGCGCTTGCAGGGTCACCTCTGCCGTCGCTTGCCATTTTATCTATTTCGTCAAGCAGAATAAGCGGATTTTTGCTTTCTGCCGAGATAAGCGCGTTGATTATACGTCCCGGCATAGCGCCGACGTAAGTCTTTCTGTGACCGCGAATGTCCGCCTCGTCACGCACGCCGCCCAAGGACACGCGCACGTATTTTCGGTTCATTGCGCGAGCCAACGACGCCGCGATGGACGTCTTGCCCACACCGGGAGGGCCGTAAAGACAGATTATCTGTCCCTTGAGCTCGGGATTGAGCTGCTTTACCGCGAGATATTCGAGAAGTCTTTCCTTTACGTCGGTTAGTCCCTCGTGCTCGGCGTCAAGAATTTTTCTCGCCTCGGAAACGTCCGCGCGGTCATCAGTTTTCTTGTCCCAGGGAAGCTCAAGGCAGGTGTCAAGGTAGCCTGTAAGCACCGTGGACTCCGCAGAGCCGAAGGGAGTTTTCGCAAGCTTTTCGTTTTCCTTGAGAAGCTTTTTTCTCACCTCGTCTGAGACTTCAAGCGCCATTATTCTGTCGTAATACTCGTCAGTATCCGAGCCGCCGTCGCCAAGCTCCTCCTGAATTGCCTTCATTTCCTCGCGCAGATAGTATTCTTTTTGACCCTTGGCGATTCTCTCGCGGGTCTTTTTCTGGATATCCGCCTCGTATCCGAGTATCTTGTGCTCGTGGATAAGTATTTCAATAAGGGTTTCTATTCTTGAATATGGCTCAAAAATTGCAAGTATGTCCAGCTTGTCCTCGATCTTTTCGAGTATGTGAGACGCGATAAAATCTGCAAGCTGCGCAGGATTTTTAATGCTCTTTATAGTGGACATCATATCGCCCGTGGGCATGGACGGGATAAGCTTTGCGATGCGCTCAACGGCGTGTATCATCTCTCTAGCATACGCCTCGCCGCGAAGTCCGCCGTTGTCGGCAAGAACAACCGTTTTGGAGATAACGTCCGCGATATTGTATCCGCCAACCTTGCGGTATGAGATGAGTGACGCACGTGAGAGTCCCTCGGCGATAATTCTCGTGCCGCCGTCGGACATTTTTACAAGCTGCTTTATTTTTGCGACCGTACCGACGCTGAAAAGCACCTCGGAGTCAATAGACTCGGTATCGGTCAGGGGATTTAAGGGCACGAGTATAATGTATCCCGTACCCCCTGCGGCGGTATGCGCCGCGTCGGGCGAGCCAAAGCTATCTTTTTTTAGCTCGCAGTTTATTATTTCGCCCGGGAAGGCTACCGTGTCCTTGAGAGCTATCAAGGGCAGAGTAAGTCTTTCGGCTTTCTCGAAGATTTCTGACATATATATAAATTCCTCTCGTTGCGTTGATTTTATGATTTTGCAAACACTTCTACAATTATAATATTATATCACAAGTCGCGGAGGATTTCCATACCTTTTTAAGAATATTTACAATTTTATATTATACTTTATATAATATTTAATAAAATTTTTAGTATGCACTTAAGAAATGACATAAAAAAAGCACAACCGGTTCGTTACCTTTCGATCGTGCATATCATTAGATTGATATTTCGTAAGGGAACTGCCTGCTGTGCATAATTTGGCGGTTCGACCCTACTGGATCCAACCGCACATTCATTATACAACAAAATCCTGAATTTGTAAATTATCAAAGTTGACGATTTTTTGTGAAATATTTCGTCGTTTTGAATACAGAGTAGAAAATTTCGCACATATGTCGTAGTTGTTTTTGTGCATTCTTTTGTCGTAGTGTGTCGAATGAAAGAACATTACAAAATTTTTTTCAAAAACCTATTGACAAAAATCAGCGGTTGTGCTATAATCTATCCCGTAAACAAAGAGAAGTCCCGCTTCCACCGGACCGCAAGGGTGAGTCACGGTTAATATTTTTCCTTTATATATAAGGGAAAGCTGCGTGCGTCGGGATTTCTGTATTCCCGGCGTTTTTTCGTCGGCTTGATAGGTTCACAAATATTATAAAATATATCGGCTTGACATTCAAGCCAACATACCGCAAGTGTATGAGCAAAAAAATGGAGGTGTTACCCATAGCAGCAAACAAAGAAAAAGATACTCTTGTCAATGAAGATATTAACTTTCCGCAGGTAAGAGTAATCGGTTCGGACGGAGAGCAGCTCGGAATAATGAGCTCTGAGCAGGCACTTAAGATGGCATACGAAAGAGACCTTGACCTTGTAGCGATGTCCGCGCAGGCAAATCCCCCTGTATGCAAGATAATGGATTTCGGAAAGTACCGCTTTGAGCGTGAAAAGCGCGAGAAGGAAGCAAAGAAGAAGCAGCAAACGGTCGAGCTTAAGGAAATTCAGCTTTCGCCCAGAATCGATACGCACGACTTTGAGACCAAGGCAAAGCAGGCAGTAAAGTTCTTGTCCTCGGGCAACAAGGTGCGCGTTGTTATGAGATTTAAGGGAAGAGAAATGAGCCACATGGCAATAGGTCGTGAGATAATCGACAGATTTGCGGAATTCTGCTCCGAGGTAGGCAGCGTAGATAAGAAGCCTTCGGTAGACGGCAGAATCATGAGCATGGTAATCTCGCCCATCACACAGAAAAAATAATATTTGTAAATAAAAATTCAAAGGAGTATATAACAATGGGAAAAATCAAGACACATAAGGCTTCTGCCAAGAGATTTTCCGTTACTGGAACAGGCAAGGTAAAGATGAATCACTGTCATCACCGTCACAATCTCGGACTTAAGAGCCAGAAGAGAAAGAGACATCTTCGCACAGGTGCTATCATGAGCGAATCCATGGCTCCCACAATCAAGATCCTCATCCAGAAGTAATTTTCCGCGGTAGGCACCGCAACACAGTCCGAGAGGACACAATCACAAAAAAACATCAGAGCCTTGTCAGACGGCAACGGCACATAGAAGGAGTAAGAAAATGGCAAGAATTAAGGGCGCTCTTATGACGCGCAAGAGAAGAAATAAGATGCTTAAGGCTGCAAAGGGCTACTGGGGTGCAAAGTCCAAGCACTTCAAGATGGCTAAGCAAGCTGTATTGAAGAGCGGCAACTACGCATTCGTAGGACGTAAGCTCAAGAAGAGAGATATGAGAAGATTGTGGATCACAAGAATTTCCGCACAGGCAAAGGCTTGCGGAATGAACTATTCCACTTTCATGAACGGACTCAAGAAGGCAGGCATCACTCTCAACAGAAAGATGCTCGCAGAGCTCGCAGTTAACGATAAGGCAGCTTTCGCAGCGCTTGTTGAGCAGGCAAAGGCAGCTCTCTAATCATTGAATAAAAACCCGGTCAAGCCGGGTTTTTGTCATATATATAGGCAGTTTCAAATCATAAAAAAAGGGTGTTTTTTATGGAATTTTGTGAAGAAATCATAACGTCGGGACAAAATAAATACGTCTCCGAGGCGAGAATGCTGGACGAAAAAAAGCGTCGTGACAGCTCTCGTCTTTTCCGCTTTGATGGGGTAAAGCTGCTTTGCGAGGCGATAGAGCGCGGTGTTGAGCTTGAATATTTGCTGGTATCCGACGAAAAATACGACAGCATTTTTGAGAAGACTGTGCAGATTTATAGCGTTCGCCGCGAGGATATTCCTTGCAGAATAATACCCGTAAAGCAGTCGGTTTTCGAGAAAATTTCCTCTGAAAAAGCCCCCGAGGGCGTAATATGTGTGGCGAAATATATTGACAAATTTCATAAATTTGTTAAAATAAATAATGAAGGAAAAATTTTTCCCAGCGGCATTGCGGAGGATGGCGAAAGGGTACTTTTGCTTGAGTCTGTCAGAGATCCACAGAATGTCGGCGCGATAATCAGAAGCGCTACGGCGATGGGCGCGGATAGAATAATTATGAGTGCGGATTGCGCGGATATTTATAACTCCAAGACGGTACGCGCGTCAATGGGAACGCTGTTTGGAATGCGAATAGACAGGGTTGACAGTATCCCCGAGGCTATAAGAAGTCTTCAGGCTGACGGACGGAGAGTTTTCGCCGCTGCACTTGATGACAAAGCGCAAAGACTTGGGCAGGTAAGCATCACCCCCTCGGACTGTATACTCATAGGCAACGAGGGACACGGACTTACGCCTGAGGCTATACAGGCTTGCGACTCAACTCTCTATATACCTATGCAGAGTGGCGTGGAATCATTGAATGCAGCGGTTGCGGCATCGGTGCTTTTGTGGGAGTTTTTTGGCAGAAACTGAGGAATATAACTTTTCGATTTAACGAGAGGAGCGGCATTATGAGTGAGATCAAATGGATATGGTTATCTGACAGATGCGGTGTTGGAAGCGAGGATATTCTTACCCTTATTTCACGCATTGGAAATATTAACGACATATACAATGCTGATTTTGACGCTTACGTTTCTCTCGGAATAAATGAGAGAACCGCAGAGAACCTCTCAAACAAGGACCTTGACGGAGCTTATCAGATCATGAGCTGGTGTCAGAAGAACCGTGTGGGAGTTCTCGCGTTTGATAACGAGAGATTTCCTACCTCTTTGCGCGCGCTGAAGAATCCTCCAGTGGTGCTGTACTATGTCGGAGAACTTCCGGATTTCAATCGCGAGCTTTTTATATCCGTGGTCGGCACTCGCAAAATGAGCGAATACGGAATGAAGGCGGCGTATAAAATAGCTTATGAGATAGCTGCGTCGGGCGCGATAACTGTGAGCGGTATGGCGCTTGGTATTGACGGCGTTGCGGCTTGCGCGTCTATTGCAGCGGGTGGCAGAACTGTTGCCGTGCTTGGAAGCGGAATAGACGTTATATACCCCAAGGAGCACACAAGACTTTATGAAATGATAGCTGAGCGCGGAGCGGTTATCACCGAGTATCCGCCCTCAACGAGACCCTACGGATACAATTTCCCCATAAGAAACAGAATAATCAGCGGACTTGGCTCGGGCACGCTTGTTGTAGATGCGCCTGAGGGAAGCGGTGCGCTGATAACTGCGAAGAACGCCATAATTCAGGGCAAGGATGTTTACGCTGTGCCCGGTAATATCGGCGAAGAGAATACGTCAGGTACAAATGGATTGATACGTGATGGAGCAATAGCGGTGATGTGTGGCAGAGACGTTGTGAAAAATTACGCGTTTTTGTACAGACACACGCTGGATATGCAAACTCTCGCGCAAGCTGAGAGTAGATCGGACTTTGATCCGTCCGAGCTTTTGAAAATGAAAATAAGTATGCGAGTTTCTGCGCCTGCGGCACAGATCATACCTAACGAAAAGCTCGAAAAGAGAGAAAATAGCGTGGATAATGGCGAGTATAATGGCTTTGAAAGCTTCAAGGAGCAGATATCAAAGCAGAAGAAAGCGCAGAAAAAGAGCGCAAAGAAAAAGGCGGCAGAGCCCGAAGGCGCAAGTCAGCCTAAAAGCGCAAGCACGGGAGATAACTCCCAAAAAATTATTGAATCTTTGAGTCAGCGTCAAAGAGAGATATTTGATGAGATGCCTATGGATAAGCCCGTGACGGTGGACTATTTCACAAAGTCGGGATATACCATGGGAGAGGTAATGTCTGCTTTGACAATACTTGAGATCAAGGGACTGATATCCTCGCTTCCCGGAGCGCTGTATATCAGAAAATAAGCTTGAAAATAATGAAAGGAATCACATATAGATGGCAAATTTGGTAATAGTGGAGTCACCCTCAAAGGCAAGTACAATAAAAGGGTACCTCGGCTCAAACTACAAGGTAATCGCGTCAAAGGGACACGTAAGAGATCTTCCCAAGTCCACACTCGGCGTTGACATTGAGAACAACTTTGATACGCATTACATTAACATCAGAGGCAAGGGAGATCTTATAAAGGAGATCAAGAAGGAAGCTAAGGCAGCAAACAAAGTCTTTCTTGCAACCGACCCTGACCGCGAGGGAGAAGCAATCTCGTGGCATCTTGCAACTGCTCTCGGTATTCCCGTTGAGAAGACGTTGAGAGTCACGTTCAATGAGATAACAAAGCCTGCGGTTAAGGCGGCTATAAAATCGCCCAGACAGATAGACATGAGCCTTGTTGACGCTCAGCAGGCGAGAAGAATACTCGACAGAATAATGGGATACAAGATTTCTCCCATTCTTTGGAAATCCGTGAAGAGCGGTCTTTCCGCGGGACGTGTTCAGTCTGTTGCAACAAGAATAATCGTTGAAAGAGAAGAAGAAATAAAGAGCTTTACTCCCGAGGAATACTGGACTATTGACGCAACTTTGCTTTCGGGCGACGGCAAGCCTTTCACGGTAAGATTTTACGGTGACAAGTCGGGCAAGGTAGTACCCTCGTCCGAGGCTGAGGCTATGAAGATAGTAAACGCCGTTGAGGGAAAGAAGTTTACCGTTGAGTCCATCAAGCGCTCCTCGCGTCGCAAGCTCCCCGCGCCCCCATTTACGACATCGACGCTTCAGCAGGAGGCGTCAAGACATCTTGGCTTCCAGTCGCAGCGTATTATGCGCGTAGCGCAGGAGCTTTACGAGGGTGTAAATCTTGGAGCGGAGAACGGCGGTACACAGGGTCTTATAACCTATATGCGTACAGACTCGCTCAGAGTCTCCACTGAGGCTCAGGATGCGGCAAGAGAGTTTATTCTCGAGAGATACGGCAAGGAATACAATACCGAGACCCCCAGAGTATATAAGGCGAAATCCGGCGCGCAGGATGCTCACGAAGCCATCCGTCCCGTAAAGGTAGCGCTTGAGCCCGCAAAGATAAAGAGTTATCTTACAAGCGATCAGTATAAGATCTACAAGCTTATATGGGAAAGATTCATCGCAAGCCAGATGGAAAGTGCGACACTTGCAACTCTGACCGTGGACTTTGAAAATTCGGGATATATCTTCCGTACAGGCGGATACACCGTGACCTTCCCCGGTTATATGGCGCTTTACGTTGAGACCGAGGACGAGACGCACAAGGACGAGCACGACAACCAGAAGGATATAAAGCTCCCCGATCTTCACGAAAACGAAAAGCTCGATTCCGAGTCGATAGATCCCACAAAGCATTTTACCGAAGCCCCCCCGAGATATAACGAGGCATCGCTCATCAAGTTCCTTGAGGAGAAGGGAATCGGAAGACCGAGTACCTATACCCCTATAATCACGACCATAGTTTCGAGAAACTACGTAAAGCGTGACGGCAAGGCGCTTGTTCCCACACCTCTTGGTGAAATCACTACAAAGATAATGAGAGATCATTTCGCTTACGTCGTTGACTACAAGTTCACTGCGGATATGGAAACTGATCTTGACCGCATAGAAAAATCCGAGTGTCCTATGCAGGACGTTCTCTGCGACTTCTGGAAGGATTTTGAGGTGACACTCAAAAAGGCAGAGGAGAGCCTTGCTGACGCGAGCATTGAGGTTCCCGTTGAGGAGACCGATATCATCTGCGACAAGTGCGGCGCAAAGATGGTAGTAAAGAACGGCAGATTCGGCAAGTTTGCAGCTTGTCCCAACTACCCTCAGTGCAGAAACACAAAGCCTCTCGTGAAGGTGACTGAAGAGCCCGAGGAGCTTGAGGAGAAAGAGGAAAAGGTTGAAAAGAGCGCGCAGAAAAAGACTGTAGTTGCAGATTTCAAGTGTGAAAAGTGTGGTTCTGATATGGTACTTCGTACAGGTAGATACGGAAGCTTCTACGCTTGTGTCAACTATCCCACGTGTAAGACTACAAAGCCCAGAACTAAGGATATCGGCGTCAACTGTCCCAAGTGCAATTCCAAGGTCGTACAGAAATACGGCAAGAATAAGAGCGTTTTCTATAGCTGTGAAAGATATCCCGAGTGTGATTTCTCGTCCTGGGATATGCCCACGGACGAAAAATGCCCCGACTGCGGAAATATTCTTTTCAGAAAGAAGGGCAAGGCGCTGCTTGTTTGCAACAAGCAGGGCTGCGGATTTACAAAGACTGCTACTGATAACATTCCCGACGAAAACTTTTAAGGTTAAAAATGGATAAGATAATAAACATATACGGCGCAGGACTTGCAGGCTGCGAGGCGGCTTGGCAGGTGGCAGAGCGGGGAGTAAAGGTGAAGCTTTACGAGATGAAGCCTCAAAAATACACGCCCGCGCACCACTCCGAGAATTTTGCCGAGCTCGTATGCTCAAATTCTCTGCGTTCTGACAGAGTGACTAATGCGGTAGGACTTCTCAAGGAAGAGCTTTTGCGTATGGACTCGCTCATAATGGAGGCGGCGTATGCAACAAGAGTTCCCGCAGGCTCGGCGCTTGCGGTGGACAGAGATCTGTTTTCGCAGTATATCACGGATAAGATAAAAAATCATCCCAATATTGAAGTAATAGAGCAGGAAGTAAGCGGAGTTGAGGACGGAGTAGTGACCATTATCGCTACCGGTCCTCTCACCAGCGAGCCTATGGCGGAGTATATACAGAATACTTTGGGCTGCAAGGGACTTCATTTCTTTGACGCTGCAGCACCCATAGTGGACGCGTCCAGCTTGAATATGGATATAGTCTACGCCGCTTCCCGCTACGATAAGGGCGACGCGGACTATCTCAACTGTCCTATGAATCGCGAGCAGTATGATGCGTTCTACAACGCGCTTATAACCGCAAAGGAAGCCGAGCTCAAGGAATTTGACCGCGAGTCTCAAAAGGATTTGAAGGTGTTTGAGGGTTGTATGCCCGTTGAGGTAATGGCTAAAAGAGGATATGACACTCTTCGTTACGGACCGCTCAAGCCCGTAGGACTTGTGGACAAGCGCACGGGTGAGGACTCGTATGCCGTCGTTCAGCTTCGTCGCGAGAATTCGGAGGGAACAATGTATAACCTCGTGGGATTTCAGACTCATCTGACGTTCCCCGAGCAAAAGAGAGTTTTCGGTATGATTCCCGGACTTGAGAACGCGGAATTTCTGCGCTACGGAATAATGCACAGAAACACTTATCTTGACTCTCCTGGTATGCTTGCGGCAGATTATTCAATGATAAGCAATCCCGACGTGTTCTTTGCGGGACAGATGACGGGAGTTGAGGGATATATCGAGTCGGCAGGCTCGGGATTTGTCGCAGGTGTTAACGCCGCCAGACGAGTTCTCGGCGAGGAAAGCGTGATATTCCCCGCGACCATGATGATAGGTGCGATGGCGAGATATATAAGTACGGGAAACATGAGCGGAAATTTCGTTCCTATGAATGCGAACTTTGGCATTATCGAGCCGCTTGGCAGAAAAATAAAGGGAGGCAAGGTCGCAAAATACGAGGTCGTGGCGGCGAGAGCGCTTGACACGCTTCCCGAATACGCGCAGAAAATAGGCGCGCAGAATTATAAAAAGTATATTCCCGAGCAGGTAGGGGATAAAGAATAAAAGCCACATTTGGCGGAAAGGCAAGGCAATATATGAGTGTTAGTCCGTTTGGCAAGGATAGACTTGAGGGAACAACGGGACATGATTTTGGGGACAAGATGCTTCTGCAAAAGGCCCTGACTCATTCCTCATACTCAAATGAGTCCGGCGCTCGCAACCATCATCTGCTCTGTAATGAGAGACTTGAATTTTTAGGCGACAGCGTGCTGTCGGTAATTACAAGTAAATATTTGTATGAGACCTTTCCCGATTCCCCCGAGGGTGAGCTTACGAGAATGAGGGCCGAGCTTGTATGCGAGAGGGCACTTTCGTCCTATGCGCAGAAAATCCAGCTTGGTCAGTACATATTACTCGGCATCGGCGAAGAAAAGAATAACGGCAGAGAGAGAAAGTCCATTCTCGCGGACGCCTTTGAGGCGCTTATCGCGGCGATTTATCTGGATTCGGGCGAGGACGGCTTCGATAACGTGAGAAAATTCCTTTTGCCCTTTATTCAGGACGAGATAAAGAGTCTCGGCAAGACAGGCTTTTCCGCTGATCCCAAAACTGCGCTTCAGCAGTTCGTTCAGCAGGCGGAGGGAGATTTTCTTGAATACGTTATCGTTGCGCAGAGCGGTCCCGATCACATGAAGGAATTTTTTGTTGAGGCAAGACTTAATTCTAACGTGATTGGCAGAGGAAAGGGACGCTCCAAGCGAGAGGCGGAGCAAACCGCCGCGCGTGAGGCGTGGGCTCTTTTCAACGTAGAATAATTATGCTGAGCAAAAGAAAAAATCACAGAAATATTCCCATATTCATACCCCACCTTGGATGTCCGAATATGTGCGTGTTTTGCAATCAACGCTCAATATCGGGAAAGACCTGTTTTGATCGCGAAAGTGTCAGGCTCGAGATAGAAACAGCCTTGTCCACTATACCGCGCGACTGCGAGGTAGAGATTGCGTATTTCGGCGGCTCGTTTACGGGAATTGACCGTGAGCTGATGATATATTTACTGGATACGGCGCAATCCTTTGTAAATCGTGACGATGGCTATGCTCGTGTGACGGGCATAAGAATGTCCACACGCCCCGACTATATAAGTCAGGAGATACTTGATATTCTGTCGCGTTATACGGTGAGCGCCATAGAGCTTGGGCTTCAGAGTATGGACGACGGTGTGCTTGCTCTCTCAAAAAGAGGACACAATGCGGCGCAGGCGGAAACTGCGTGCAAAATGATAGTAGAACGCGGATATCAGCTTGTCGGACAGATGATGATAGGTCTGCCGGGGTCAACACTTGAGAGTGAGATATACACGGCAGAGAAGATATGCTCTCTTGGAGCTGTGGGCGCGAGAATTTATCCCACAGTGGTGTTTTACGACACCGAGCTTGCGCAGATGGCAGAGCGCGGAGAGTATAGAATGCTTGAACTTGATGATGCAATATACCGCTCGGCAAGAGTGCTTGAGATATTTGAGGAGCACGGAGTGGACTGTATAAGAATAGGTCTTTGCGCATCCGAAAATCTTTCGGATGAGTCCTGCGTTATGGGCGGAGCAAATCACCCCGCACTCGGCGAGCTTGTACTTGGTGAGTATATGCTCTCAAAAATGTGCGGACTGATAGATAGCTTCCACACAGAAACAAAAGAAAAGGTGGCTACCTTTTTAGTGCCCCGCGGCAGAGTCTCGGCGTGTATAGGACAAAAGGGCAAAAACAGAGAAAAGCTCAAACAAATATATAAATTTAAGCAGATAATTATAAAAGAGGGCGACGTGGAAACTGTCACTCTCGAAGGTATAGACTAAAGACTCGGACATCGAGAAAGGAAGGGCAATAGATGTATCTTAAATCAATAGAACTTCAAGGATTTAAGTCGTTTCCCGATAAAACAAAGCTTGTATTTGACTCGCAGGGCGAGGATATGTCCTCGGGCGTTACGGTCATAGTTGGCCCTAACGGAAGCGGAAAGTCGAATATAGCTGACGCTATGCGTTGGGTTTTGGGTGAAATATCCTCAAAAACTCTGCGTTCAACAAAAATGGAGGACGTGATTTTCGGCGGCGCGGACAGCCGCAGACCTATGGGCTTTGCCGAGGTCTCCGTCACGTTTGACAACACTGACGAAAACAATAGACTTGACTGCCCCTACGACGAGGTGACCGTCACAAGACGTTATTTCCGCGCGGGGGAGAGTGAATATTATATCAACCGCCGTCCTGTAAGACTCCGCGACATATACGAGCTGTTTATGAACACGGGTATCGGCCGTGATGGATATTCCATTATCGGTCAGGGACGAATTGCCGAGATGGTGTCACGTAAGAGCGACGAGCGCCGCGGAATTTTCGAGGACGCGTCGGGTATTGCAAAGTACAGACATAAGAAAAACGAGGCGGAGAGAAAGCTTGCGCAGACCGAGGACAATATGACGCGTGTGAATGACGTCTTTGTCGAGGTCGAGTCGCAGGTCGGCCCTCTTGAGCGTGAGGCAGGCAAGGCAAAGCGCGCAATAGAGCTTATGGATGCAAAGAAAAAGGTTGACGTCAGCCTTTGGCTGTTTGATACCGAAAAGCTCCGCACGGACATAATTGTAGCCGAGGATGCACTTCGTCATTCGTCGTTCGACTTGAAGAACGCCGAGGACTCAATGCAGTCTCTTGATGCGCGCTCGGCAAAGCTTTTTGATGCGTCGCAGAGCGGTAAGATAGCATCTTCACAGGTTCTCTCCGAAATACGTGACGTCACAAACAGAATACACACGCTTGACAGTGAATTCAGAGTCAGCGAGAGCAATATTGCGCACGCGGGCGAGCTTATGCAGAATGCAGAGCAGTCACGTGAGTCCTTCAAAAAGACGCTTGCCGACGAAAAAGTAAAGGCAGATGCTCAAAAGGGTAGAATATCCGAGCTTGAGGGCTCGCTTGAGGACTGGAATACAAAGCTTGAAGCCGCAGAGGACAGTATCTTTGAGCAGAAGTGCAAAATTGCCCAGCTTGATAAAGATATAGACACCGCATTCGCGGACAGCAAGGCAGCAGAGGAGGTTGCAACCGATATCAAGGTCAGAATCTCCGTGCTTGAAAATGCCCGATCCAGCGGAAGCGACAGAAATGCAAGTATTCTTGTTGACATTGAGGAATACGAGCAGATACACACCCGTCTTGAGAGAGACAGAGGAGCTGCAGAAAAGACTGTTGCGGACTACGACAAGGCTATATCCGAGACAGATACAGAGGTTTCGTCGGAAGACCAAAAGCTCACAGCAGCAAATAACTCCTACGGTGAGATTTACGAGCAGATAAACGCGAAAAAGCTCAGACGCGACTCTGCGCTCCAGAGAGTTTCCACCATAAAGGCTATGGAGGAGCAGTTTGAGGGATATGCAAACAGTGTCCGCTACGTTATGAACGGATACTCTGAGGGCAAAATTACCGACATTCGCGGAAACTCGTGCGGTAAAATATACGGCCCGCTTTCAAAGGTCATTTCAGTTGAGTCCAAATTTATCACGGCGATTGAGGTCGCGCTTGGCGCAAATCTCCAGAATATCGTGGTTGAGGACGAGGACACCGCAAAGGCGGCTATGTATTACCTAAAGCGTGGTCAGGCGGGACGCGCTACGTTCTTCCCCTTGACGTCCATGAGAGCGTCGAGTGAAACTCCCGAGATGCGCGATGCAAAGGGCTTTATTGGATATATCGACACGGCAGAAAATCTTTGTCGCAGAGAGGCTAAATTTGACAGTGTAATATCCTCTCTACTTGGCAGAACGCTAGTGTTCGATAATATAGACAACGCAACTGCCATGGCAAAGGCTATGAGATATAAAGTCAGAGTAGTCACGCTTGACGGTCAGCAGATAAATGCGGGTGGCTCGTTTACGGGTGGTTCCGTAAAACAGGGAAGCGGTGCGCTCTCCCGTGCGGACGAGATGAAAAATCTCACCGCAGAGGCAGAAAAGCTTGCATCAGAGATAAAGTCGCTTGAGTCCAATCTCTCCGAGATAAGAAAGAATATCGAGGAATACACCGAGCGCATCACCGAGCTTCAGGACAAGAAAGAAATACTCGTTATGCTCAAGAATTCGGAGAACGCCAAGCTTGAGCAGATAAACGCGAAATTTGACGCGAACAAGTCGCTTCTCGACAAGATGAGAGAGGACTACGAGCAGATAGTCAGAATGAGCGAAAGATACGAGGAGGACATCGCCGCTCTCAAGGCAGAGGAAAAGGCGCAGAGCGAAAAGGTCGCGGAGATCCTTGCCACTAGAGAAAAGAAGCATCAGGACAAGGTGGATGCCGAGGACGAGGCAGCCGAGCTTGAAAAGGGCAAGACTGCAATAATTATCAAGATAAGCGAGATCCAGAAGGATATTGAGACCGCGCAGGCACTTCTCTCGGTATCCGAGGAAAGAATCAGAGTGTGCATGGAGGATGTAGGCTCTGCCGAGGGTAGAATTGCAGCTTATAAGCTCCAGATAGAGAACACCACAATAGCACAGGCAGAAAACCGCAAGGAATATGCGGAGTGCGAAAAACTTCTCGCCGAGCTCAACGAGAGAAAGAATCAGCTTGACGAGGGCAATCTTGAGTTTGAGAGAAAGCTCAACGAGATAAACACGCTTATTCGTGAAAAGATGTCCGAAAAGGAGCTTATAGTAAGAGCGCACACGCAAAACGAGTCCAAGCTCGCGCTGCTTCGCGATAACTACGACAAGCTTGCGGGCAAGCTTTGGGAGGACTACGAGCTTACGCGTAATGATGCGGTAGCGCTCGGATACCCCGAGGTGACTCCCGAGAACCGTTCGGAATACGTAAAGACTCAGACCGAATGCCGCAATAAGCTCCGCGCAATAGGACACGTTGACCTTGATGCTGTGAATAAATACAAGGAAGTCAAGGAAAGATACGATTATATGTCGGCACAGATAAAGGACCTTGAAAAGGCTCGTACAGAGCTGAACGGCATTATTTCTCAGCTTGAGGGCGAGATGAAGGTCGCGTTTACAGAGTCCTTTAACAAGATAAACGAAAACTTTGGTCAGACCTTCTCTGAGCTTTTCGGCGGCGGATCGGCAGAGCTTTGTCTTACCGACCCCGAAAACGTGCTTGAGTCAGGCATTGAGATAAAGGCGGCACCTCCCGGCAAGATCATCAAGAATCTTATGCAGCTTTCGGGTGGTGAGCAGGCGTTTATCGGAGTTGCTTTGTTCTTTGCAATACTCAAGGTAAATCCCACGCCCTTCTGTATTCTCGACGAGATAGAGGCGGCGCTTGACGAGGTAAATGTTGAGAGACTTGCGCAGTACATAAAGAGATATTCTGACGGCACGCAGTTTATAATGATAACCCACAGACGCGGCACTATGGCGGCGGCAACAAGACTTTACGGAGTGACAATGCCCGAGCACGGTATTTCCAAGGTGCTCACACTCGACGTAAAGGATATTGAAAAGAAGAAGGAGAATGAGTGGAATGGCCTTTTTGAATAAGCTTTTTGGCAAAAATAGCAATCAGGATGAGGATATAGCTTCTGCGGCAGAGACAGTTGCGTCCGAAGAAAAAATTGAGACGGATAGCGCAGATGCAGACGAGCAGGTAAACGAAGCCGAGGAAAAGGTATCCTTTTGGAAAAAGCTCAAAAGCGGACTTTCAAAAACCAAGAACGCGCTTTTCGGTCAGATAGACGATCTTCTCAAGAACTTCGTCAAAGTTGACGAGGACTTGCTTGAAGAGCTTGAGGAGCTTTTGATTATGGCAGACGTGGGAGTAAATTCCACGGAATATATAATAGATGAGCTTCGCGAGCGCATCAAGGACGGAAGACTCAAGGAAAAAGAGCAGGTAATGTCCTCAATTCAGGAAATTATTGAGGAAATGATAGGCGAGGGGCAGCCACTGAAGCTTGACACCACCCCCTCGGTAATTCTTGTTATCGGTGTAAACGGCGCGGGCAAGACCACGTCTATCGGTAAAATTTCCAAGCGACTCAAGGCATCTGGCAAAAAAGTCGTTGTAGCGGCGGCAGACACGTTCCGTGCGGCGGCTATCGACCAGCTTGGAGTATGGTGTGAGCGTGCTGGTGTTGATATGGTAAGACAGAACGAAGGCAGTGATCCTGCGGCAGTCGTTTTCGACGCGATAAGCTATGCAAAGAAAAAGCAGGCTGATGTGCTTATAGTTGACACCGCGGGCAGACTTCATAACAAGACTAACCTTATGAACGAGCTTGCAAAAATAAACCGCGTAATTGACCGCGAGCTTCCCGATGCTAGCAGAGAAAACTTGTTGGTGCTTGACGCGACCACGGGACAGAACGCGATAATTCAGGCAAAGGAATTTTCCAAGGCAGCCAATATTACGGGAATTACACTCAACAAGCTTGATGGCACCGCAAAGGGCGGTATCGTCATTTCCATCAAGCAGGAGCTTGGTATACCCGTCAAGTTTATCGGCGTAGGCGAGAAGATTGACGACATGAGAGAGTTCGACGCTCACGACTTCGTGACGGCGTTGTTTGAGTAACTTGGGGCTCTGCTCCAAGACCCCGCTTAAACCCTTTTTGAGAAAAGGGTTTAAGAATCCCAAAAACTT
The DNA here is from genome assembly GCA_045659745.1 of Eubacteriales bacterium. Classification (GTDB taxonomy): domain Bacteria; phylum Bacillota; class Clostridia; order Oscillospirales; family CAG-272; genus SVTX01. The sequence goes on along the minus strand of JAZRCL010000036.1, from coordinate 7,233 downwards.
TCCCGAAAAAGATAAAATAAGACGTTTATAAACAGAAAAAATGAAGATTGTACTTGCATCAAGAAATAAAAAGAAAAAAGCGGAGCTTCAGGTGTTGCTCTCGCAGTATATTGAGGGTATCGAGATACTTTCTCTTGACGACGTGGGAATCTACGGCGAGATAGAGGAGGACGGTGAGACCTTCGTAGAAAATGCGCTTATCAAGGCGCGTGTTGCGGCATCGTCGGGATATATCGGCGTTGGCGATGACTCGGGACTTGAGGTTGACGCGCTTGGCGGCGCGCCGGGAGTTTACTCGGCAAGATACGCCGGTGAGCACGGCGACGATAGCGCAAATAACACTCTGCTGCTTGAAAACCTCAAGGAAGCAGAGGACAAGACGGCTCGCTTCGTTTGTACTATTGCGTGCGTTTTCCCCCAAGGATACGGACGCGAGGATATAATCGTGCGCGGCGAGGTTGTGGGCGAGATAATTGACGAGTATCGCGGAGACGGTGGTTTTGGGTATGACCCCATATTCTACTACCCGCCGTTTGATAAGACGCTCGCGGAAATAACGTCCGAGGAGAAAAATCAGATAAGCCACAGAGGCAAGGCTATAAAGGCATTAGCTGAAAGGCTTGCAGAATACAATTAACGGAGAAAAAATATGTTGACATCAAAACAGAGAGCGTATCTCAAGGGCCTTGCGGCTAACGAGAGCGCAATAATTCAGGTTGGCAAGGGCGGAATTACGGACAATCTTATAAAGACCGTGTCCGACGCGCTTGAGGCAAGAGAGCTTATAAAAATAACCGTTCTTGAGACGGCAGGAGAAACACCTCGCGACATTCAGGAGAAGCTTTGTGAGGCTACAGGAGCGGACGGCGTGCTCGTTGTGGGCAGAAAGATAGTTATCTACCGCGAGTCGCAGGACAACAAGCAGATAGTATTGCCCAAGAAATAATTTTTCGCAAAATTTATTAAAGGGAGCGGGAAGACTATGAGAATAGGCATTTACGGCGGCACTTTTTCGCCTGTGCATATAGGTCACGTTCAGGCGGCACGCGCTTTTATGGAGCAGATGTGGCTTGACGTGCTGTTTATAATTCCCACGGGAGTGACGCCGCACAAGGAGATGAGCGACGGCGCCTCAAGTGCTGACAGACTTAATATGTGCAAGCTTGCCTTTGCGGGTATAGACGGCGTAATAGTGAGCGACATTGAGATACTTCGAGCGGGAAAGAGCTATACCGTGGATACGCTGAGGACCTTTTCCGTCAATTCCGAGGACAGACTTTTTCTGCTCTGCGGAACGGATATGATGCTCACGCTTGACAAATGGAAGGATGCAGATGAAATATTCAAGCTTTGCTACCCCGTGTATATACGCCGCGAAAAAGATAGCTCGCTTGACTCAAAAATCATTTCGAAAATAGCAGAATACAAGCAAAAATACGGCAAGAACGTGGTAAAGCTCACGGTGGAGCCTATTGAAATTTCCTCAAATCAGATAAGAGATATGATAAAAAATCAAAAGGATGCATCGGCATATCTCCCGCGCGGAGTTTACGAATACATCAAAAAAGAGGGGTTGTATTTATGATTTACCGAGAAATATCCGAGAGCGAAATAGAGGTACTGAGAGGCAAGATAGCCGCGAGAATGTCCGAGTATAGATATTTACATACTCTTGCGGTAGAGGATATGGCGGCGAGACTGTCTGACCTTTATTGCCCCGAAAAAAAGAGCAAGCTACGCGCGGCGGCGCTGCTCCATGATATAACCAAGGAGCTTTCATACGAGGAGCACATAGCAATTTTCAAAGAGCACGGCGAGAGTCTGCTCCCTGAGGACCTGCGTGCCCCAAAGACCTTTCACGCTCGCTCTGCGGCAATACTTATATCTATGATGTATCCCGAATTTTCGGATATTGAGATAATAAATGCGGTAAGATATCATACAACGGGCTGTGCGAGTATGACGCTTTTTGAAAAGATAATATATCTTGCTGACTATATTGACGAAACGCGCAAGTATGAGGAATGTGTAATACTTCGCAATATGTTCTGGGACGCCGAGCCGCAAAAAATGAGTGAGGCGGAACGCATAGAGCATCTTGACGCGGTTATGCTCAAGGCTCTGAATATGAGTATTGATTCATTGATAAACGACGGAAAAATAATAAGCTGTGACACGGTTTCAGCACGTAACAGCTTGCTTTTGAATAAAAAATAAGGACAGGTAAACAAAATGAATGAATTTACAAATAACACACCCGAGGTAAAGTCGCTTGTAGGAGCAACACCCCGCGAGATTGCGGACACAATTTACGAGGTGCTTGACAACAAAAAGGCAAGAGACGTTAAAATCATCGCAGTTGCGGACAAGACAATAATTGCGGACTTTTTCGTGCTTGCGACAGGTAATTCCTCCACACAGGTGCGCGCATTGACTGACGAGGTTGAGTACAAGCTCGGACTCGCGGGACTTGATGCGGCTCACGTAGAGGGCAGAGACAGCAATTCCTGGCGCGCGCTTGACTATTCCAGCGTAATCGTCCACATCTTTGACCGTGAGGCAAGAGAGTTTTATAACCTTGATAAGCTGTATTCTGAGATGCAGTAATAAAAAAGGACTCGTATGAGTCCTTTTTTATTCGCAAAAATAATCCGTCCATCTCTCAAGAGTCTTTATATCCTTGCCTGAGAGGGAGGAGTATTCTTTTTTGGTCTTGTAGTCATAGATTATGAGCGTGCCGTAGGCTTCCTCGTCGTAATTTATGTCCTGATTGTAATACACGTCAACATACACGGCCAGCACACTGTCGTCAATCTTTACACCGTCAAACACGAATTTTCTGAAATTGTAGATAGCCTTTGAGTCAGACGCCGAGCGAGTGGCGTGCACTCTCTCAAATCTCACACTTTCGGGGTTGTTTCCTGCGTTGTCCTCCGTAATCTCAGGAGTTAAGTCGTAGGCTATAGTCAGAGTCACGTCGTAGACCTCGGACTCCTTTGCAGGCACTTGGTCAAGTCCGTAATCCTCGCAAAGATGACGGAGAGTTGAGTCATTATATCTGAAAATTATCTGTACCTGCTCTGCTTCCTCGTAAAACTTTGCGTCCGTGACCGAAAAATATCCGTAGCTTTTGTCGCCTCTTGTGATATTGTCCTGATCCTGCGTAAAGACGTTTATTTTTTCATGCTCAACGTACGCCTGACAAAGAGCCTTGTTGGGAATTATTCTTTTCATTGAGTCGGGATTTGCCGAGGCGATAAATCTCCAGATAATTATGCCAAGCACCCCTATGATGACCAGAGCGCACAAGCTCTTGAATATAAACGAGATTATGTGCGTGCTGAATTTCTTTCTTACCATTTTTTCTTATCCTTTACGACATATTTTTAAGTCTGTCAAGCGCGTTCTGAAGAATTATCTGCGCGGAGAGCGTGTCGATAACTCCTTTGCGCTTTGCGCCCTTGGTGTCGGTTTCATTGAGATATCTTGCTGCCGCCATAGTAGTCATTCTCTCGTCAAGCATAACTATCGGCATATCGGGGATACCCGCGCGCTTCATTTGCTCGCCGAGAATTGAAGCGAACTTTCGCGCGTGCTCAGCGCGTGGGCCCTCGCTTCCGTTCATATTGACGGGGAGGCCGACAACGATACCGCCGCGGATATTCTGTTCCTTGATTATCTCGCAAATTTTTTCGGCAGTTTTTTGCATCCCGCCAACGCTGATATAGCCTATGCCGGACGCGAGAAATCTTGTGTTATCGCACACGGCAAGTCCTGTGCGCTTATCACCAAAGTCAATTCCGAGAATTTTTCCCGTAGTGTTTTTTATTCTTTGCATATCAATTTCCTTTTTGTTTACTCTATCTCAATCAGGGCTGGCTTTGCCCGTGAGTTTTGCCGCATATAATGCATGCGTCGTCAAAATAATAGTGGTCTTCCTTTTCAAGCACCTTAAGACATGAGGTGCATTCTTTTGCGTGATAGTCGGTTTCAATTATATAATAATCCGATTTTGTGTGCGATGCCTTGGCGGCTATCGTCATTTTCACGTCCCCACAGATCTTGCAGGTGTAATTTATCTGTCCTCTCTCGGTGCAGGTGGGCGCTTTTATTATCTCTCCCTCGTCGTATGCGTGGTCAAGCTTGGAGATTGAAGTCTGCTCGGCATGACCGCAGCTGCACTCTCTTTGCAAAATTCCATCCTCTGTGCAGGTGGGTTGTGCGAGTATCTCCCACGATGAGTATGAGTGAGCGTGCAAGCCAACCTTGCTAGACGAGCAGGATACGAGAATCAAAACGAGCGCCAGCGCGCCGAAAATCTTAAGTATTCTCATCACAGCTCTCTCGTTGTAAGCTCAATTAAAAGCTTTAAGCTATCGGGCTGATTTTTTGCCTCGTGCGCCGCGCGATTGCGGTGTATCTCTCCACATTTTTTGCACTTGTGCAGAATTATATATCCTTTTTTTGCGTCCACCTCTACCTTTACAGGCTCCATCTGACCCTGACACTCGCAGGCTCTGTCACCCGGATTTATGTCAAGATGAAGCGACCAAAGACAGAAAGGGCAGTGGTTGCGAGAGGTGTAGCCGAGCGGCTCTACCTCTCGTCCGCAGTGGGCGCATATAAATCCGTTATCGTTTTTTGAAAATCTTTTCTGTTCCATAATAATCTCCGCCTACTGTTGCCGAGGCGTTATCCTATTTATACTTCAACATCAATTATATACTTTTTTCGGCAAAAAGTCAATATTTAATAGTCGGCGATTCGGGAAAAATCTCTCTCTGTAAATTTAATTTCAAACATCTTGACAAAGTTATTTTTTTAATATATAATAATTATGTTATCGTATGACTGACGGATTTCGCGGCATAACGCGGGGGAGTGCGATAAAATATGCCGACCGTCTGGGCGATTCACTTTTTTCTGAAGTTGAATTGTCCTTTTTGTTTTATCCCGAGAATTTTCAAATCATTTTTTGGAGGTAGCGTATGGAACACAATAATTGGAATGGTTTTGTAAAAGGAAAATGGCAGGACGAGATAAACGTCCGTGATTTTATTCAGCAAAATTACAAAGAATACGTGGGTGACGACAGTTTTCTTTCGGGCGCGACCGAGAGAACTAATAAGCTTATGGAGAAGGTAAACGCCGCTTTTGCGCTTGAGCGTGAGCGCGGAGGTGTGCTTGATATTGACATCGAGACTGTATCCTCGCTCTTGAGCTATGCTCCCGGCTACGTTGACCGTGAGCTTGAGCTTATCGTGGGTACGCAGACGGACGAGCCGCTTAAAAGAGGAGTAAATCCTTTTGGCGGAATACGTATGGCGCGCGGCGCGTGCGAGGCGTACGGCTACAAGCTCAGCGACAAGGTGGAGGACGAGTTCAAGTTCAGAACCACTCATAACGACGGAGTTTTCCGCGCATATACCGACGAGATGCGCGCGGCGCGTAAGTGCCACGTTATCACGGGACTTCCCGACGCTTACGGCAGAGGAAGAATTATAGGTGACTACCGCAGAGTTGCTCTTTACGGTATTGACAAGCTCATTGAGGAAAAGACAAAGGACAAAAAGGCTCTTGCTGAGGGCGACTTCAACGTAGACAGCATTCGTTTGTCCGAGGAGCTTTTTCAGCAGATAACCTTCCTCAAGTACACAAAGCAGATGGCGGCTATGTACGGATATGACATAAGTCAGCCCGCAAAGAACACACACGAGGCTATTCAGTGGACGTACTTTGCTTATCTTGCATCTATCAAGGAGCAGAACGGAGCGGCTATGTCGCTTGGCAGAGTAAGTACCTTTTTTGACATATACATTCAGCGCGATCTTGAAAACGGCACACTCACCGAAGAGGGAGCGCAGGAGCTTATAGACCATTTCGTTATAAAGCTCCGTATGGCGCGTCATCTTCGCACGGTTGAATATAACGAGCTTTTCGGCGGCGATCCTATGTGGATAACCGAGTGCGTCGGAGGTATGGGTGAGGACGGAAGAACGCTTGTCACAAAGAGCAGCTTCCGTATCTTGAACACTCTCTATACTCTCGGCTCTGCGCCCGAGCCCAACCTTACTGTGCTTTGGTCAAACTCCTTGCCCATGCCCTTTAAGAGATTCTGTGCTAAGGTTTCTGCAGATACAGACTCTATTCAGTATGAAAACGACGATATAATGCGTCCCGATTACGGCGATGACTATGCGATAGCTTGCTGTGTGTCTGCTATGAAGATAGGCAAGCAGATGCAGTTCTTCGGTGCAAGATGCAATCTTGCAAAGCTTCTGCTTATTGCTATAAACGGTGGATACGACGCAACAAGCAATATGCATATAGGCCCTCAGATGCCCGTGCTTGACGGAGATGCTCTTGATTTTGAGACGGTTATGGAGCGTTATAACATTTATATTGAGTGGCTCTCTCGCTTGTACGTAAATACCATGAACGTCATTCACTATATGCATGACAAGTACGCGTACGAAAAGACCCAGATGGGACTTCACGACACCTACGTTGACAGATTTATGGCGTTTGGTGTTGCGGGACTTTCGGTTGTTGCAGACTCGCTCAGTGCGATAAAGCACGCGAGTGTTCACCCTGTCAGAGATAATAACGGATTTATAGTTGACTTTGAAACTGTCGGAGAATTTCCCAAGTACGGAAACGACGATGATAGAGTTGACCTTATTGCAAAGGACGTCACGCACAAGGTAATCACCGAGCTCCGCAAGACTCCCGCATATAGAAACGCTATCCACACGCTTTCCGTTCTTACAATTACATCAAACGTAATGTACGGCAAGCACACGGGCGCAACTCCCGACGGCAGAGCCGCAGGTATGGCTTTCGCTCCCGGCGCAAATCCTATGCATAACCGCGAGGAGAACGGCGCGCTTGCCTCTCTCAACTCGGTTGCCAAGATAAGCTATGACGACTGCAGAGACGGTATCTCCAACACGTTCTCCGTCACCCCCGAGGCGCTCGGAAGAACAGACGAGGACAGAATCTCCAATCTTGTATCCATACTTGACGGATATTTTGCCAAGAAAGCTCATCATATCAATATAAACGTGCTTAACCGCGAAACTCTTATCAAGGCTTATGAGGATCCCGAGGCATATCCCAACCTTACAATTCGTGTTTCCGGCTATGCGGTAAACTTCCACAAGCTTTCACGCGAGCATCAGCGTGAGGTAATCAGCCGTACCTTCCACGAGTGCTTATGAGTAATGTAGGAAG
>JAZRCL010000035.1:0-7542 GCA_045659745.1 Eubacteriales bacterium | reverse complement strand
ACGACATGGCTACGATCCGACTTAAATATCCGAGACCGCAAAGCTTGACAAATATATGTCCGAGGGTGGCAAATATATGGTCTTTTTGTCGTCGGGAAAATTATCATCGGCTCCTCTTGAATGCTTTGAGGCATTTTTGGCTAAATGGGGAGTAAAATACATGACGGGAAATACCGAGGCCGCAGGCGGATGTTATCTTGTAAAGGACCCGTCAAATTCGGTGTCTGTCGACGGATATAGCTTTTTCGGTCACCACGCGGATAACTCTGCAGCAAAGCTTTTGTTTGGAGAGACCGAAAAAAGTCTTAGGTTCAGCGGCGCGACCGCGCTGACACACACAGACGCGTTCGTGCCCAACGGCGACGGCACTTATTCTTCGGGGAATAAGACCTATGCGCCTTTGATAGAGTCTTATCCGGGTGCTGAGGCTTGGGTCGGCGGTCTTCTTGTTGACAAGGCAGACGATTCGCCGTTCACGCTCGCTTCTCTTACGACAGATAAGGTTGCAAACGGTCAGACTGCCTATCTTTTCGTCAGCTCGTCTGTTGACTTTTTCTCCGAGGACGCGCTTCAGTCCTCTGTTTACGGAAACAATGAAACAGTTTTGAAAATCATATCGTACATGGGCTACGATAACATTCCCGTTTCCTTGACGAGCCGCGCGCTTGCAAAGCCGCCAATACAGAGTCTCACCACAAGGACTGCTACAACAATAACAATTTTGCTTTGCGCTATTCCCCCAGTGATAATTTCGTCTGTCGGAATATTCGTGCTTGTAAGGAGAAAACACTCGTGATAATATGCAAAAATAAATTTATGAGAGGAGGACAAAGATGAATAATCAGACAGAAAGCAATCTTGAGCTTGACGAGTCCAATGTGCAGAAAAAGCGCGGCTTATCTGTAATTATACTCGTTTGCGTGCTTGTAGCCGTCCTTCTCCTTAACGTAGCCGCCAGCCTGCTTGTCTATAAAAAGGTTGCATATATTGACCTTACTCGCCCCAAATATTCTGAGGTGGGTGGATTTTACACGTTTTCGGACGGGCTCAAGACGGCGATGGACGAGAGTGTTATCCCCTCGGTTGACCGCATAAATGACGAGCGTGAGGCAAGTGGACTTGACAGGCTCAAGATAGAAATAATCTTCTGCGACGATGCGGACAAGCTTAACTCAAACGAGCAGACCAAGATGATACAGCACACCGCAAGGCAGCTTAAAAGCAGATATTCAAGCCATATAGATCTCAGATACGTCAACGTGACGAAAAATCCCGCCGCCGTTCAGAATTACAAGGTCACAAGCGCGACGTCAATATATCCCACAGACGTTATTGTTTCCTTTGGCACGGAATTTATAGTTCACGGAATGGCGTCATTCTACACGACTGACGAGGACACAGGCGAGGTCTGGGCTTATAACGGCGAGAAGAAATTTGCGTCGTCTATACTCTCTCTCACTCGCGCGGACTCCCCCGTGTGTGTGCTGACGACAAATCACGGCGAGGGCTTGTTCAACTATTCGAACGGAACACCCACTGTAAAGGACGAATATTCCGCGTTTATGAAAATAATTGAAGGCGCGGGATACGAGATTCAGCTTATTGATCTTGAAAAAGACGAGATCCCCGCAGAGTGCAGAATGATGATATGCTTTGCGCCCACGTCCGACTTTAAGGCGTTTGGAAATCTCGGCGAGTCAGGTGTGTCCGAAATAGCAAAGCTGGACAAATATCTTGACGAGTCTAAATCCTTCTTTTATATCTGCGACCCCTCGACGCCCGAGCTTCCTCACCTTGAGGAATATCTGTCGGAGTGGGGAATCAAGCCCGCAAGAGTGAATACCGCGGCGGGAATTCAGCAGAATTATGCTCTTTTTGACACTCAGAGCTCGGCAAACAGTGACGGAAGCCTGATGATAGGCAAGTATGCAACGTCTGGATACGGCTCGTCTATTACCGCAGACCTCAGAGCAGGCACGTATCCTCCTGCGGTCGCGTTTGGCTCGTCCACGGCTATCGGACATGCGGACAGCTATACAAAAACGACCGTAATTCTCGATCAGGATACCTTGGCGAAAACTTATATTTATAGTTATTACAACAACGGCGTCTCGCGAACCATGTACGATATATTCACCTCAAACAGCACAGCGTATGCAACTGTCGGAGGCTCAGTATACGAGCACGCGAGTGAAAATAACCTCTTTAGCCTCTTTACTCTCACAGAGGAGACAAACCAGGTTCAGGAGGACTCCTTCAATCTCGCAAACCTTTCATCGTACGTACTTGGACTCTCGTCTACCGAGTTCTTCAAGGATGAATTTCTTGAATCAAGAGCTTATGGAAACGCCGACGTATTGCTTGCCGCCCTCCGCGCGACAAGCACGGAAACTGTTCCCGTAAATCTTGAGTTCAAGGTATTCTATAACGCAGAGATTGACAATGCCACATTTGCGTTTACAAAAACCACCCCTATTGTTGTTGCATTGTGCGTCATCCCCACGACACTTTGTGTCATCGTGGGCGCGGTGGTTTGTATCAAGCGTAAATTTCTGTAAATTTTATGGCTGTTTTACAGTCGGATAGGAAAAACAATATGCAGAAAAATATCCGCGCCGAGGTCGGCGCAAAAAAGTCGAAAAATATGCTCAAAAGACAACGGATTGCCGTGATAATTTTAGTTGTTGCGGTTGCGTTGCTTGTTGCGGGGCTTGTTGCGGTATATAAAATCGTGGAAAGCATCCCCGTTGAGTTTGTTGATCCCAACGACAATGCTCTTTATTATATAAAAAAGATCGACGGCGCATACGGACTCTATACCGAATCCGGCGAGATCTGCGAGATGACCGATGACGACTATTATATCACGTCCTACGGAACTCTCGTCCGCATAGACGCGTCAACGGGAGAATATTATATCGATCCGGGCAGAGAGCTGATATTTCCTCAGCTTTATTACGATGCCTACAAGTCGGACGGAACCGCTTATTATCCCAAGGATAAAATAATAGACAGGGTTTCCGTGTCTAATATGCACGGAGAATATTCCTTCGTGCGTGATAACGTAAACAACTTTATGCTCGACGGATACCCCGACGTGACCTTTTCAAAGGAGACCTTTGCTTATATTACCATGGCTTGCGCGTATCCGCTCTCGACTATGAAGCTTGAATCCCCCAAGACATTACCAAATGGCGAGATAGACTGGGCGGAATACGGACTTTTGCCCGAGCAGAGGACCGAGGTTGTAATTGACGATAACGGCAACGAGGCAGAAGTCACTTACGACTATTTCCCCGCACAGACTACTCTTACCACAGAGAGTGGAGATAATTATACGTTGTCATTTGGCGACCCGACTATCACAGGCGCAAGCTATTACGTAAGATTTGAGGGAAAGAACACCGTCTATATTCTTGCGTCTACCGCTATCGGAGATTATATACTCAACGGCGTTGAATCCGTGGTGACCCCCACCATAGTTCACCCCTCCTCCTCAACGGAATATACCCAGGTCGAGAATTTCATAATCTACGAGAGCATTGACTATACAAAGATAAATCAGCTTCTGTCTGAAAAATTCGGTGATTTCAATTACGGTATGGCGACCGAGGACGAGATAAAGGAATATGAGAGCTATCGCGCCGAGCTTTTTGATAAGTATAGCAAAAAGGTGTGTCATTTCAGCTTTCAGGACGTTGAAGAAAGAGAAAATACTATGTATGCGGCGCTGCCGTACGTCTCTTTTCTTGATTACTCCTCGGGATACTATATAAACACCACAAACGTATCTATGATGCTTCAGGACCTTCACGAGACCGCGTTCGTTGGCACGGAAGTCCTTTCGCCCACCGATGAAGAGCTTGAAAAATACGGGCTTCTCAACCCTGACAGAGTAATTACCTACACGTATTTTTACTACGACGGAGAGAACAAGAGGGTTGACAAATATAACAAGGTTTATATTTCCACCCAAAATAGCGACGGCTCGTATTACGCATACTCAGAGACCTTTGATATGATAGTCTGCGTTGACGAGAGCTCGTTTGGGTTCCTTTCCTGGAACGAGCTTGATTGGTATGACCCCTCGTTTATGCAGTTCTATATCCATCATATCTCGAACGTTATTATTCAGGCTAACGGCACGAATATAAACTTCGGACTTGATAACTCTCTCACAACTGATGCAAACTTCTTCCCCTTGAAAAACAAGGATTTTGAGGACAGTAGCAAAAATTCCTATAAGATACAGTCCGATTCGGGTAAATTCAACATCTACGCCAATCAAAACAAGCTGGAGCCTGTATACAGCTCAGACTTTCTGATGGTTGGAATTCCGTTTACCGCAGGAGTCCGTCAGGGCGAGGATTATCTTACGTGTGACGTTGAGACTGTTGATACCAACGAGGACGGAGCAGACGACGCTTACCTTTATTACTACTACAACGTGACATACAACGAGGGCAAATATACCCTTTACGTGACGGTTGCCGCAACGGATACCGAGGGCAATCTGCTCGCGCCTGCCGAGTCTTATCTCGTAGATTCCGCATATTCCACTGATTGCTTTGTCACTGACGGATTTTCGCAGTATGCGTTCCTTGTTCCCCAAGGCTCACAGATCGGCCAGAATCTCAATAAGATTTATGCAAATGCAGGAGTATGGCTTGACGTTGACATATTCATAACCTACAAGGGCTCTTATATGCTGGTTGACAAAAAGACGGGCGCGTGGGCACAGCTTGCATCTGTTGCAAACAGTGTTTATATTGCCGATAAGGACTCAGGTAAGCTTCAGGCAAGCGGAGTTAATGTAAATGCATTTGGAGCAAATGAAACGGTTTACCCTAACACGGGAGAAATTCTTTCCTTTAACGAGGAGACGAGAATGCTCCAGCTTTACAATAAGGAAAAGGGAACTCGCAGAGATGCGGCGAAGAACGAGGTCGCTCCCGGTGTATGGAGCTCGGGAGACTTTTATATAAGTCTTATGGGTGAGCTTATATGTGTCAATTCCGACACAGGCGACGCGGGAACGCTTCAGCTTATATCCTCAAAATATCTTGCCGCGCTTTACGCCAACGGCAAGGAGTTGAATTACACGTTCTCCTCGACCGATTCTCTCGGATATACAACAACTCACTCTGCGCTATATAACTTCCAGCAGCTCTATTCCGGCATACTTTACGGAAGCTTTGAGGGAATGTGTGATTTGAGCGCGGAGGAAATGGCGGCGCTTCGTCAGCTTGACGATTTTGAAAGCACAGATCCCAATAACCCCTGTATTCTTAAGATGACGGTGCATGCGACAGACCTTAAGGGCAACGCACGGTATCTGGTCTTCAGATTTTATAGAATTTCCGAGCGACGCGCTTACGTGACTATAGAATCCCTTGATTCACCCGACGCGAAATCCAATCCCGAAAACGCGCACGGAAGCTTTTACGTGCTCGCGTCTTATGCGGAGAAGATTATTTCCGACGCAAACAAAGTGCTTGACGGCATCGAGGTCCAGGCGCTGAGTAAATATTAAAATAAAAATCCCCCGCACTTGAAATCAAGGCCTGGGTTTTTGCATCAACTCGGCACGGAGGCGGAGTAATGCTCGTATTTATTGGATTTTCTGTATTCCGACGGGGACATTCCCATTTGCTTTTGGAAGGCGCGGTTAAACGTGCGGAGCGTCCCAAAGCCCGACAGCTCGGATATTTCGGTAATGCTCATATCTCCCAGGCGCAGATGTCTGCAAGCCTCGGACACGCGAAGGGAATTTATATACTCGTTAAAGCTGACTCCCAGCTTGTCTCCAAAAAGATGGGAAATATAATATTTACTCAAATGAATATCTTCTTCAAGCGAGGACAGGGAAATGTCTTGCTTGAAATTCTGAGAGCAGTAATCAAGAATTGATCGGATTGCGTGACTATCGTCTGCCCGATCTTTGGAAAGAGGCATCATTCCAAGCAGCTCGCCAAAGAATGCAAGAAGATACCCCTTCATAACAACGTCCCTTGAAATATCGTTATCCTTATTTGCCGCTATTTTTTCCGTCTCGCCAAGGATTTTTATAAGCGACATAAGACGCTTGTTTTGCTTTGCGTTCTTTATGACGGGGTTTGTTGCCGCCTCGTGATTTATTTTATGCGCGAGGTCAGGAACAAGGTCGGGATTTATTATGAAAAGCTTATATTTTTCTTTACCCGAGCATTCAAATCGGTGTATTCTGTTTGGGAAAACGACTAGAAGATCGCCAGTGGACAGAGAATAGCTCTCCGAGTCCACAAAAGCCTGCACCTCGCCGTCCTCTATGTACGCAATCTCAACGTGATAATGCAGATGCGCTCCGCAGGCAAGGGTTATACTTCCTTTATTATCGGTTCTGAAATGATAGTCCGTAATTATTTTTTCGTACGTTGCTTTCATTCTTCACCGTCCTCGGTCTCAAGCTCGAAATCCTCATCGTCAAACTCATCAGCGCCCTGAATTTTGGGACTATCACTGTGCTTTTTGACCTTGTTCGAGGTTTTTTTGCGCGCAGACCTTTTTTTCTTCTTTTTATCCATATTGTTTACTATCTTGATAACCACAAACAGCGCCACTGCGAGAACTATAATTATGACCGCAATAAGTATATATTTCCACACCTGTGTGCCCGACGAACCGTACAGTGCCACTTTATATACGGAAAGGCTTCCCGCATATTGTCCCTCGCTTGTGGGCGTACAGATAGCGAAGCTTATATCGGACGAGGGCATCAGCTTGTCCGCAAAACTTGATATATCAAAGAAATATTCTGTGGGGGAGCTTGTCGCCTCCGCCTTTGCGCAATAGGCAATAGGTGCTTTGGTCTTTTTGGATATACCCGTGATGATTATAACAAATTCCTCGCCCGAGGACTCGGTGTTAAGGGTTATGCCCATATACTTTGAGGACGGAATCTCGCTTTTTGAAATATTTCCCGAGCGGAAGACTCTCCAATTCTCATCTCCGCCGCCCAGAGAAAGACACGTTCCCACCTCTCCGTCAGTGTTCGTGTACTCGGAAAGGGATGCGTAGTGTCCGTCGCCCATAGGGGTAAAGCCGTAATCACTTCCCAAGTTGAAGTTGAAAAGTCGCTTTGCGCTTGACGTCTTTGCGCTCTGGAGCGCCGAGCCGTAATAAACGCTCACCTCGCCAAACCCATCCTCGCCCTTAAGAGCAAGCCATTTATTTCCCACAAGGGATTCCATATATGAAAGCTCTCCGATTCTGTTCGAACCGCAGATGGCAAAGGAATCGCAAAGAGAGGTGTTCTCGCCCGAGGACGTAAGCAGACCCCACGTATCGCTCTCGTAGGATGAATATATAAGCGCGTCTATAAAATCATATTTTTGAGTTGCGTAATAGGTATATGCATAGGATGCGGCTCTGCGCGTGGCGTTGTTTTCGCTGTTTTTATTATTTTTGAGTGCAAATTCGCTTATAATGACGCGTCTTTTACTGTTTTCAAACTTGAAATCGTCAGTATTCAGTATAACACCCAGCTCCGCAAGGCTATCGGGG
>JAZRCL010000034.1:0-10306 GCA_045659745.1 Eubacteriales bacterium | reverse complement strand
TTCCGCCGACGCGTCCCGCGAGCATCGGGCCTCCGCTTACGAAAACGGTCGGGATATTAAGTCTCGCCGCCGCCATAAGCAGTCCGGGAACGTTCTTGTCGCAGTTCGGCACCATAACGAGCGCGTCAAAGCCGTGCGCTTTTGCCATAGCCTCGGTCGAATCGGCAATAAGATCGCGCGTCACGAGCGAATATTTCATACCCTCGTGTCCCATAGCAATTCCGTCGCATACTGCAATCGCGGGGAAAACGATAGGAGTTCCGCCCGCCATCGCCACGCCAAGCCTGACCGCTTCAACTATTTTATCAAGGTTCATATGTCCGGGAACGATCTCGTTATACGAGCTGACGATGCCGACCATCGGCCTGTCAAGCTCCTCGGCAGTCAGTCCGAGCGCGTGGTAAAGAGATCTGTGCGGAGCATTCCCCGTACCTTTTACGATATTCTCCATTTTTTTCTCGGAAAACTTTTGAGAAAAGTTTTCCATCCCTTTCAAAAACTTTCTGCGAGACAACTTTTTGAAAAAAGTTTTCTCGCGCTCTTTCAAAAACTTTACTAAAAATAGATTTTAAGACAGGGGACGCATTTATCAACGTCCCCCGCTTCTTAATCAGTTATTGATGAATTTCTCCTCGTCTGCCCAGCTATACAGCTTACGGATGTCCTCGCCGACGATCTCAGAAGGATGCTCGGAAGCTATCTTACGCATAGCGTTGAAGTGAACCTGAGAGCCTGCATCCGACATATCGAGAAGGAAGTCCTTTGCAAATGTTCCGTCCTGAATATCGCTGAGGATCTTCTTCATAGTCTTCTTGGTCTCCTCGGTGATGATCTTAGGACCTGTGATATAGTCGCCGTACTCTGCGGTGTTCGAGATCGAATATCTCATTCCCGCAAAGCCGCTCTGGTAAATAAGGTCAACGATAAGCTTCATCTCGTGGATACACTCGAAATAAGCGTTTCTCGGATCGTAGCCTGCCTCAACGAGAGTCTCGTAGCCTGCCTGCATAAGCGCGCAAACGCCGCCGCAGAGAACTGCCTGTTCACCGAAAAGGTCAGTCTCGGTCTCGGTACGGAAGGTCGTTTCAAGAACTCCTGCATGAACTCGGATGCAAACGTACCGTTCTGGATCTCCTCAAGAACCTTCTTCATCTCCTTGCGAGTCTCCTCGGTGATAAGTCTCTTGCCTGTGCGGTAGTCACCGTACTCTGCGGTATTGGAGATAGAATATCTCATCTTTGCAAAGCCTCCCTGGTTGATAAGGTCAACGATAAGCTTCATCTCGTGGATACACTCAAAGTAAGCCATTTCGGGCTCGTAGCCTGCCTCAACAAGAGTATCAAATCCTGCCTTCATAAGCTCGGTCACGCCGCCGCAAAGAACCGCCTGCTCACCGAAGAGGTCAGTCTCTGTCTCCTCACGGAAGCTTGTTTCAAGAATGCCTGCGCGTCCTGCGCCGATACCCGAAGCATATGCAAGAGCGATATCCTTTGCTCGGCCGGAGTAATCCTGATATACAGCAATAAGAGAAGGAACTCCCTTGCCCTCAAGGTACTGTGTTCTAACCGTGTGACCGGGACCCTTGGGCGCGATCATAATAACGTCGATATCCTTTGCGGGCTGAATGAGGTTAAAGTGAATATTAAATCCGTGAGCAAAGCAAAGAACGTCGCCCTCCTTCATATAAGGAGCAACCTGTGTGTTATAAATGTCAGCTGCAAGCTCATCGGGAACAAGCATCATTACTACGTCAGCCGCCTTTGCCGCGTCCTCGACCTCCATAACCTTGAAGTTGGGGTGCGTTTCTGCGAATGCAGCAGCCTTGGGATAGTGAGCGGAGTTTGCTCTGAGACCCACGATAACGTTAACGCCAGACTCTGCGAGGTTTTCAGAGTGAGCGTGTCCCTGTGAACCAAAGCCAATAACGGCTACCGTCTTTCCGTCAAGAATGGAAAGATTGCAATCTGTGTCATAATACTTCTTAATCATTTTCTTAATCTCCTTTGGGGGTTATATAAAATTAGTTTTGTATGCTTTTCAGTCATCAATACTGTAATCGACCTTGCCTTTTTCAAGCGCGGTCGCGCCTGTGCGACACATTTCAAGAATATGGAAGGGCTCAAGCAGCGAGAGCATTCTCTCTATCTTTTCGGGCGAGCCCGAGGTCTCAAGGACCATACAGCCCTTGTAGGAGTCAACTATCCTGAAATGGTGATGTGCCGCAGTTCTTACGACGTCATCGACATTGTCCGCATCCGTCTGTATCTTGACGAGCAGGAGCTCGCGAAGCACCGCTCTTTCGGGGCGTACGGATATGACCTTTTTCGTCTCAATGAGCTTTTCTGTCTGGCTCATGAGCTGTTCATAAGTAGCCTCATCGCCGTAGAACGAAACGGTTATACGGGAGATATTAGGATCATCCGTGGATGCCACAGTCAACGTATCAATATTAAATCCGCGCTGACAGAAAAGCGATGAGATTCGAGTCAGTACGCCCGCGTTGTTCTCAACCAAAAGTATCAGATATTGCTTTTCGTTCATCACTTGTCTGCCTCCTCGGTATAATTTGTTATAGTATCCTCAACAGTCTTACCGCCGGGGATCATAGGATACACGTTTTCAAAGCGGTCGATAACGCACTCAATCCAGACAGGTCTGTTTGCCTTAAGCGCCTCTATCAACGCCGCCTTGTATTCGGCAAGAGTTTCGCAATGATAACCAATAGCACCAAAGCCTTCGGCAACGGTCTTATAATTAGTAACTCTTTCGGGCTCGCTGGACGAAAATCTTTTCCCGTAGAAGAACTGCTGCCACTGGTGAACCATTCCGAGTACCTGATTATTCATTATGACCGTGATTACGGGAACATTGTAGCTTACCGCGGTGCAGGCCTCGTTCATGTTCATGTGGAAGCTTCCGTCGCCCGTAAAGTGAATTACGGGGCGATCACCCTCAGTGCCAACGCACGCGCCTATCGCCGCGCCGTATCCGTATCCCATTGTGCCAAGTCCGCCGCTTGTAAGGAAGCTATTAGGTCTTACATGGGATATATACTGCGCCGCCCACATCTGATGCTGACCCACGTCCGTGACATAGATAGCGTCCTCGCCTGCCATTTTGCAGGTCTCGCGGATTATCTGGTGGGGCTTGAGCTCTTTCTTGTTTTCGTCAACGTCCACGGGCTTGTGGTCGCGCGCTCTCCACTCGTCGATCTGAGCATGCCAATCCTCTCTCGTTTGCTCTGTGATAAGCTGATTGAGCTTGCAAAGAACGTCCTTTATATCACCGTTTACAGAGTATTCACAGGGCACGTTCTTGCCGATTTCTGATTTTGCTATATCAATATGAATAACAGTTGCATTCTTGCAGAAATTTCTTCCCGTAAGCGCGACTCTGTCCGAGAATCTCGTGCCGAGAGCTATGACAACGTCCGCCTCGTGAATCGCCTTGTTTCCAGAATACATACCGTGCATTCCGAGAAGTCCGAGATTGTTTCTGTCGCCGTAGCCGAGCACTCCCGCTGCCATAAGCGTATAAGACGCGGGTATGTCTGCCTTGGATATGAACTCCTGAGTCTCCGCCTCAGCGCCCGAGAGTCTTATACCTCCACCGCAATAAACGAAAGGTCTCTTTGCCGAGTTTATTACCTGTGCAATTTCATCAAGGTTGCTATAAACAGGTGCCTTTTGCGGCTTTACCGTAGTCTCGGGAGCATTATACTCGCAAAGAGCCGCCGTCACGTCCTTGGTTATATCCACAAGAACGGGACCAAATCTGCCTGTGTGAGCTATTTCAAACGCGCGGCGAAGCGTGTCAGCAAGCTGGTTCACGTCATTTACAAAGAAATTGTGCTTTGTTATGGGCATTGTGATACCCGTTATATAGACCTCCTGGAAGCTGTCTCGTCCTATAAGAGACGTAGGTACATTGCCCGTAATAGCAACCATAGGAACGCTGTCCATATAAGCCGTTGCAAGACCCGTGACGAGATTCGTTGCACCGGGGCCGCTGGTCGCAATACATACGCCCGTCTTGCCCGTCGCTCTCGCATAGCCATCAGCCGCGTGCGCTGCGCCCTGCTCGTGCGCAGTCATTATATGACGTATTTTATCACTGTTCTTATAAAGAGCATCGTATATATTCAACACACATCCGCCCGGATAACCGAACACAGTGTCAACACCCTGCTCCTGCAAAACCTTAACTAAAATTTCAGAGCCGTTAAGTATCATATATTTTCTCCTCTGACAAATTCTTCTGTGGCATAAAAACAAAAAAGCCGCAGTCATCTCTTATTTCAAGAGACAAATGCGAAACACATATGCGGTACCACTCTTTTTGCTTTCATACGAAAACCACTCTACCCTCCGACAAGCGAAGGATTATTCTGTAACGGGAACTCCCGTCCGCCCTTAATAGCCCCCACTTGAGCTTTCACAGCGGCGCGCTCCGGGATGACTTTCAAACACTTCCGCTGTCGCATCTCAGCACCTGCGACTCTCTGTGAAGCGGTTTGGGTATTTTACTCTTCCCCTCATTGCGATTTAATTCGATATTACAATCGATTATATCAAATTATTTAATGCTTGTCAATAGTGTATAAATATTTTTTAGGGTTTTTCAAAAAAATCCCTTTTGACACAAGGTGTTTTGCACAAAAAAACTTGTTACTTTTTGTCTATATCGTAAAACTTTTTTGAATAGCAACATTTGTCTTGTTTTGTTTGAATTTTGTCTTGTAATATCGCACAAATTGTCTTATAATTCAATTGTAGGACCCTAATTTTACTATAAAAAACACAGGGAGGACAGAAACATGTCATTATCAATAGCCGTTCAGGTATATTCTGTGAGAGATTTTGCTGATCAGGATTTCCACAAAACACTTGAAGAAATCAAAAAAATGGGCTATGACGGCGTAGAATTCGCAGGATTCTACGGCCATAGCGTAGAGGAAGTCAAAAAGTGGTGCGAGGAGCTTGAGCTTACACCCATCTCCGCTCACGTTCCTTACCATGAGATACTCTCAAATCCCGAGGGTGTGCTTTCAGCGTACGCAAGCGTAGGCTGCAAATACGTTGCAATTCCCTACCTTATGCCCGAGCACCGTCCCGGTACTGAAGGCTTCTCTGAGGTCGTAAAAAACGCGGAGATCTTTGGCAAGGTAGCAAAGTCCCTTGGAATGACTCTGCTTTACCACAACCACGACTTTGAATTTGAAAAGGTTGGCGACGAGTACGCTCTCGATATGCTTTACAGAACAGTTCCCGCAGATCTGCTCCAGACCGAGCTTGACACCTGCTGGGTCAACGTCGGCGGCGAGGATCCCGCAAATTATATCAGAAAATACTCCGGTCGCTCGCCCGTAGTTCACCTTAAGGACTTCGTTGGCGGCAAGGCTGAAAATATGTACGCGCTTATCGGCATAGAGTCCGAGGAAAAAGCGGCAGAGGCGGTACAGTTTGAGTTCCGTCCCGTAGGCTACGGACGTCAGAACTTCCCTGAAATAATCAAGGCAAGTAAGGAAGCAGGCGCAGAATGGGTAGTTGTCGAGCAGGACGTTCCCTCCATGGGTCTGACCTCTATGGAATCCATACAGAAGAGCATAGAATATCTCAAAACACTTGAGCTTTAATAAAGGAGAAAAATTATGTCAAAGTTTCATGAAGATTTCAGCGAAAAAAAGCAAGAAGCTAAAATAGACGCGAGCAGAAAGCTCCGTATAGGTATTGTCGGTTGCGGTTGGATAGCAGAGGCTCACGTTATGTCCTATCTTGAGTGCCCCGATGCCGAGATAGTCGCAGCGTGTGACCTTGTACCCGGCAAGGCAAAGGCTCTTATGGACAGATACAACCTCACAGACGTTAAGTGCGACTACGCATCCCACAAGGAGATGCTTGACGACGAGTCCCTCCAGCTTGACGCAGTTTCGGTATGCACCTATAACTGTCAGCACGCAGAGCCCTGCATCTACGCGCTTAACAAGGGCGTTCACGTTCTCGTGGAAAAGCCCTTTACCGTCACTCTTGACGAGGCAGTAGAGGTAATGAGAGCTGAAAAGGCAAGCGGCAAGATCCTCTCCATCGGCTTCCAGCCCAGACTTGACGCGAATATGCAGATGATTAAGAAGATAGTTGAATCCGGCGAGCTTGGAAAGATATACTACATACAGACAGGCGGCGGCCGTCGCAAGGGCATTCCCACTCCCTTTGGTACGACGTTTATCGAAAAGGATACAGGCGGAATCGGCGCGCTCGGCGATATCGGTTGCTACTCTCTCGATATGGTGCTTAACGCAGTAGGCTACCCCAAGCCCCTTACAGTCACAGGCTACAAGAGCGATTTCTTCGGAAAGGACCCCAATTTCTACTACGGTCATCCCGAGTATGCGGAAAAGTTTGGCGTTGACGATTTTGCGGCAGCGTTCGTAAGACTTGAGGGCGACATCATTCTCGACTTCAGAATTTCCTGGGCTATGCACATGGATACCGCGGGCGACACTCTCATTCTCGGTACAAAGGGTGGACTTAAGATTCCCTCTACTGAGTGCTGGAACGGTACAGTCGGCGGCCCCATGAAGATATATCACGACGTTTGCGGAGTTCCCACGGAGACAGTCGTTCCGATCATTCCCGGGGATAACAATCTCTTCCTTGGCAAGATCCGCGCGTTCCTTGATGCCATCAAGACAAACGGCGCATCCCCCATCCCCTCCTCGCAGATCGTGTATAATCAAGCGATACTTGACGGAATTGCACGTTCGGCAGAACTTGGTCGCGAGATCGAAATCACTGTTCCCGAAATTTAATAAAAATTCTCACAGAGGCGAGCGTTGCTCGCCTCTGTTTTTTCTTCACGTTCTGACACCGTTCGCCAAAAAACAGCATATACTTATATTGAAATCTCTCTGCAAAACGGTGTTATATGAAAACATTACATAGCTACAAACACACTCTGCGCGCGTCATACGCGGGCCACATTACGCAGGCAATAATAAACAACTTCACGCCCTTGCTTTTCCTCACCTTCCAAAAGCAATACAGTCTTTCCATTTCAAAAATCACACTGCTGGTCACAATAAACTTTATATTACAGCTCATCGTTGACTTTGCCGCCGCGTCATTCGTGGACAGAATAGGCTACAGAAAATGCATAATCACTGCCCACCTGCTATGCGCAGTGGGACTTATTTGCCTTGGATTTTTGCCGGATATACTCCTCAGCCCCTACGCGGGAATCCTTATATCTCTGTTTTTATACGCTCTCGGCGGCGGACTTATCGAGGTGCTTATTGTCCCCATAGTCGAAGCCTGTCCTTGCGAGAACAAGGCTAGAGTCATGAGTCTGCTCCACTTTTTCTACTCCGCAGGACACGTCGGCGTCGTCATAATAAGCGCGATATTCTTTTTTATTTTAGGTATTGAAAACTGGCGGATACTTGCACTTTTGTGGGCTTGCGTCCCAATTCTCAACTCAATATACTTGTTGTTCGTTCCGATATATTCCTTGCAAGAGGAGAGCTGCGAGAGCTTTTCAATAAAAAGGCTTTTGCGTTCAAAAATTTTTCTTTTGTTTATGCTACTCATGTTTTTGTCAGGGGCGTCCGAGCAAGGTATGAATCAATGGGCATCAGCTTTTGCGGAATCTGCTTTGGCTAATACGTCAATGTCCAAATACGCAAAAACCCTCGGCGACATTTGCGGGCCGTGTATATTCGCGCTTATGATGGGACTTTCCCGTCTGTTCTACTCCAAATTCGAGAAAAAAATCAACCTTGAACTTCTTATGATATTCTGCTCGGGGGTGTGCGCCATGTGTTATATTCTCTGCGCAGTCTGCGCAGGTGCCGCGCTGCGACTTGTATTCTGCGGTGTCTGCGGTCTTTCCATAGGTATAGCGTGGCCCGGAATTTATCTCCTTGCGCCAAAATATTGCCGCGGCGTCAGCACGGCATCGTTTGCTTTACTTGCGCTTGGCGGTGACCTCGGATGCGCCGCAGGTCCTACTGTTGTTGGACTCATATCCGACAAATTCGGTTCGTTAAGCGTTGGGTTTTTGGGCGTGGCGCTCTTCCCCGTCTTGCTATTTATAGGTGTTATATGGGTAAAAATACTTCTGAATAAAAGTAGCCAAGGGCGGCTAAAATGAACCGCCCTTGGCTACTTTTTATTGCGTTTTTATATCTCAACTGTTAAACTTCGGGTCGGTCAGGTCTGCGTTGTCCGCAAAATCCTTATGCTCTGTGAAGATATCTCTTATCTCTTGAGTACTTCCGGTAGTTATAAGATAACTATACTCCATAACCTCGTAGGAAACCAGTCTGAAATTAGAAATAGCTGCCACATAGCTACATGCCTGTGCTGTAGCGTCCATTTCGTCGGGATTTACGTCATAGTCAAGTCTTCCCGCAAACAGTGATGTGATATTAGGAGTGTAAAGACCTATGCCGTAATCGTCGGTTTCATTGATCCAAGCGCACCACGTCTCCGTATTGCCGGTCTTAAGCTCCTTGGTTGAATCCTCAGGATCGTCTGTCCAGAAGCCAAGATCGTTGTCATACGTAAGATCCGCGCCCGTCCAAGGCTTGGTTCCGCCGTAGTATGCAAACGTGTTAAGATAGCCTATCGTGTAGAACGCGGGAAGCTCCTGCGCTCTCTGGGGATTGTACTTGAATCCCGAAAAATCAATAAATGCGTTATCTACCTGTATTCTGTCGGAATAAACGGTATATACGTTTTCCATATAGCTGGACGTCAGATGGTGATGCGCCCAGTCCCTGGGCTGAGCCTTGATATATACCGACATTCCCGTTATCTGAACGTCGATAATTCGGCTGGGCTCATTATACTTGTTTCCGCCCTGAACGGGGTTGTATCCCCACTCCTGACCGTGGAATTCGCCAAGCTCATACTCCAAAGAATTGCTTGTACCGTAGTAAGACTGCTGAACAAGTCTTCCTGCGTCTGCGCAGTTTATAAGGTTTCTGATTTCAGAGTTGTTATCCTCTTTGTCTGCAATATAAGAAATTCCGCCACCCCAGGTAAGCTTTATTCCAAGCTCGTATCTCTGGTTTGCAAGATAGGTAATAGTGCTTGTGAGGACCTCTACCTGCTCGGTATCAATGTCATAAAGCACGAACGTCGTGCTTGCAGCATCGCCAAGCACCTGAATTTCAATAGATGTTATACCCGTAGCGTAAACTCCATCAATATATCCAAGCGTAAGACACGAGAAAAGGTGCTCTCCGGCCTCAAGGAAGATCGTATCCGTGACAAGCTTGCCGCCGTCTGTGTACGTCACTATTGCTTTTAAGGGTGACGTGGACGAATAGCTTATCTTGTACTTGTTGAACTCCGCTTCAAACTTTTCGTAGTTATTCGCAAACGTTATGGTAAAGCCCTTCTTTATGACAAACTTGCTGCTTGTATACGAAGCACCTGTTCCTGTGGCAGTATATACCAAGCCCGAGTTGCTTCTATAGGTATTATCGGGCGAGTTGAGCTTGCTGACTACAAACTTTTCGTTTCCTACAAGAGTTTCGGGCTCCGCCTTCACTATCTCGTCATCAGGAATTATTTCACCCATTTCAATATTGCCGGTCACTTCAACGTCAAGCTTTTTGAGCACGATGTATGTTCCATCTGAAAGTATAGCCACAAAAGTTATGCTCGTGACATTGTCCGCGCCGTTAGTGTTTGCGCGTATTGCAAAGCGCTTTGCCTTTGATCCTGCAGCCTGAATCACCCCAGACTCTGGCTCTATAGTATAGCTGTCATTGGTCTTTACATTGTGAATGTCATCATTGAACCAATATCCAAAGCTCTCTATCTCAAACGAGGAGAATCCAACCCATCCTCTTATAGTCACACCCTCGCCAAAGGGAACTGAAACCTTTGAAATCTGTTCAACCGTAATGCTCATGCCCGCGCCTGCGACGGAGTCATACGCGACCTCAAGCATGTCAAACGCATAGCGCAGAGGCTTATACTGAGCAGGGCCGCTTCCCATAACGTAGAACTTAGGCCCATTATAATAATCACACACGGTGCAGTTATAATGACTCATACTATGAGCCTCTTTTTTGTCTGTGTTTCTGCAGCTGCCGTTAGTGCAAGTGACCCAGTGATAATTGTCATCATAGGAATATTTTTGAGAATATTTATGGCCAAGCGCGTCAGTAACAGTCTGCTCCACCAATATCTCATTACATACAATACACTGCTTACCCTCGGTAAGTCCCGTGGCCGTGCAAGAAGCAGGGACGGCAGGAATAGTCATCTCCGAGTGAGGAAGCTTATCAACCACC
>JAZRCL010000033.1:0-17455 GCA_045659745.1 Eubacteriales bacterium | reverse complement strand
ACCCGATATACAGAGATTTCAGCGCGAGCGCAGAAACGACCTGCTCGAGCTTCCCGAGACTGTAAATATTTCCACGGATATATCCTGCCTTTGCGGCGCAGACGTAATAGTCATATCTATAAACTCACAGGGCCTTGCGGGACTTATTGAGGAGATAAGACAGCTTGGATTGAAGAATAAGATTTTTGTGCTTTGTATGAAGGGTATTGACATTGAAACGGGAAGAAGACTTTCCGAGGTTGTCACTGACGGAGTTGACGCTTCTTGCTCGGTTGCGGTGTGGATCGGCCCGGGTCACGTTCAGGAGTTTTACGCGGGCGTGCCTAACTGTATGGTAATTGACAGCCAGAACAAAGACGTCAAGAAATATCTTGTGGAGAATTTCTCAAGCGACCTTATCCGTTTTTACTACGGCGACGACCTTATAGGAAACGAGATAGGCGCGGCGGCAAAGAACGTTATCGGTATCGCGGCGGGAATGCTCGACGGACTTGGACTTTCCTCCCTCAAGGGGGCGCTTATGTCAAGAGGAGCGCGTGAGGTATCAAGACTTATCGCCAAAATGGGCGGAAACGAGCTTTCGGCTTACGGACTTTGCCATCTTGGTGACTACGAAGCTACGGTGTTCTCAAAGCACAGTCACAACAGAATGTACGGCGAGATGCTCGTAAAGGGTGAAAAATACGACAAACTCGCGGAGGGTTATTACACCGCGAAGGCTATAATGAAGCTTGCCGACAAGTATGGTGTGGATATGCCTATATGCCACGCGGTTTATACCGTGCTTTATGACGGAGTTCAGCCCAAGGATGCTATGCACGATCTCTTTGAGCGCAGTCTCAAGCCCGAATTTTACAAATAAAAGAATCAGGCGGTTTGACCGCCTGATTTTTTTATCAATGTTTTTTCTTCTTGAATATAACTGCGCCTGATGTAAGCAGGCAAATCACAGTCATTACCGTGTTGGCGTACAAAAATGAATTGCAACCGCTTGATGATGCTTGCGGCAGAGTAGGGATCTCTCCGCTGTCCTCGGGGATATGAAGCTCCGAGGTAGTTGCTGACATCTGTGTAGTCTGTCCTGCTCCCTTGATATATCCCGTGACCTTTTGTTCACCGATAACGCACTCGATATAGAATATTCCGTCGTCATATACATTGCTTGCAGAGAGCATAGAATACATAGGCAGAATTGCCTTTGCTATGCTTGTGTCACCTGCAGCTGCGGTGTCCTTGGTCTCAAACACTGCTATATCTGCCCTTGACATGTACGTGCCTGTTGTGAAGGTCTTGCCCGAGTAGTCTATTTTCTGCACAGAGTCGTCAGTCTTATAGGGCATATCTGCGTAGCCTGTGATCTTTGTGTCAAAAAGGCTATACGACTTTATGTAAACTCCGTCACCGTCGACATTAAGCCCGTCCTGCGCTCGGGTGTTGCCTTCGATGGTGTATATCATATCGTTGTCAATATAAAGCACTATTCCTATGTGAGATGCCGTCTTGAAGGGGTTGTCCGTAAAGAATATCAGATCTCCCGCGGATGGGATGTATTCGGGGTCATAGGTCTCGTGAAGCTTTTGAGAGTTGGTGCTTTGATGAGCCACGGAGGTTTTGAAAAAGCCAGCGTCCTTTAGTGCAACGCGCCATTTTTCGCATCCAAGCTCGCGCCATATGTATTGACTGTCATTCGGGTGATCTCTGCACCAGTCCTTGAGGGTGTTAAGGTCGTGACAACCAGCCTGCAAAAGACAAAATGAAACGAAAGCCGCGCACCAATGGTAGCTGTATCCCATGCTGAAGTCGCCGAAATTCCAGTTATATTCCGAGAAATTTCCGCCCCCTGAGGTAAGTCCGCCAAGCTCGTCCAGAGAGTTGCCCTCCTTATATCCAAGCTGTGAGAGGGCTATTGCTATTACGTCGGTGGGGTTGTCGCCCGTCAGCTTTGTATCGGTAAGATACGTATAATATTTACTCTTTTGATACGATTCCGACGCTGGCGTATCTCCGTATGTGCCGGCAGATACGTATTCTGCGGAGGATATTGCGACACAAAGGCAGGGAATGATCACACAGATAGACAAAATTAGCGCGATGATCTTTGAAACATGCTTCACAATATACCTCCTTTACTATTTTTTATAATTTAATATCAGTTTTCCCAGAGCTTAAGTACTGCGGACAGCACCGCCTCGGAAATTTCCTCAACGCTTCCTGCGGCGTTGATACATACTATATTTTCGCCCTTTTCTTTGAGTTGGTCGATCACGTTTATAAATGTCTTGCGTGTTTTGTCAAGATATTCGTAGGTTTCGAATATCTCCGTGCTTACGTGGCGGGCGTTGATCCTCTCCAGACTCTGCTCGGGCTCAAGATCAAGGAATATGCACAGGTCGGGACGGCGGATGTCGGGATTTTCAAGGTTGAGCTCCATAACTCTCGGAAGTCCGATCTGAACGCCCTGATAAGCCAAGGACGAGTAATAATATCTGTCACTTATGGGACAGATGCCTGCCTCGAGCAGTGCGTTTATACCGTCGTTTTCTCTTGTGTTATGGTGGGCTCTGTCATTTGCGAACATCACGGCGAGCTGATCGTCAGTGACCTTAACTCTGCCCGAGAGCACCTCGCGTATGGCGAGTCCCGACGGATATTTTGTGGGCTCGGCGGAGACGTGAGTTTTTATTCCGCGCTCTGCGAGATTTTTTGAGAGGAGCTGAATCTGCGTGGATTTGCCCGCGCCGTCAATACCCTCAAAGACTATAAATTTTGCAGTATTTTTCATATTTTTATCTTTCTATTTGTATTTGCTCTTATTTTTCAAGCCATACGGACGGAGAGAAAAGAAGGAGCATGGGGAAAAGCTCAAGTCTGCCGAAAAGCATGTCGAACGAAAGCACTATTTTCGACGCGTAGGAAAGAGATGCAAAGTTGCTCATAGGACCTATGTCGCCAAGGCCGGGTCCGATGTTGTTCATACAGGAGGCTATGGCCGAGAACGTAGTCTCAATATTTCTTCCGTCAAATATTGTTATGAGAAGGAACGAGCCAAAGAATATAAAGACATAGGTAATCATAAAGGCAAAAACACCTCTTTGAGTATCCTTGTCAACCGTCTTTCCTTCAAAGCGAACTGCCTTGACGCGACGGGGATGTATCATGTGACGAACCTCTGCCATAGTGCTCTTGAGAGCTATTACAAGTCGGCTTATCTTTATTCCACCGCCCGTGGATCCCGCACACGCACCGATGAACATAATTATCACAAGCACGGTTTTGGCAAGATTGCCCCACAGATTGAAATCGTCGGTGGCAAATCCTGTGGTGGAGATTATGGTGGATACCTGGAAGAATGAATGACGCAAAGTATCGCCAATATTTCCAAATTTTTCAAACGTGTCGAAGGCTATAAGCGCGGTTGTGACCGCAACTATGCCCGCAAACCAACGAAGCTCCTCGGAAAACAGAGCGGAGAGCACCTTGCCCGTGATAATCAAGTAATACAGATTGAAGTTGATTGAGAAAAGCAGCATGAATACTGACAGCACCCACACGCAGAATTCCGGGTGAGCAACCGTGCCGCCAAACGACGTCATACTATCTGGCCAGATAGCGAAGCCTCCGGTACCTGCGGTTGAAAAGGACGTAGTCAGCGCCTCGTACAGATCCATACCTCCGAAAAGCAGTAGCGCAGTGCAGAAAAGTGTCATTACAATGTAAATGCCGTACATTATTCCTGCTGTCTTTTTGATCGTGGGAACGATTTTGTCCACCTTAGGCCCGGGCATCTCCGCGCGCATAACGTGAACGAGACGCGAGGATTTCATATCCTGCTGTGGCATTACCGCAAGCACGAATACAAGCACTCCCATACCGCCTATCCAGTTTGTGAAGCTGCGCCAGAAGAACACGCCTCTCATTCCCATCATAGCAGATTCCGAGCTTAATTCGGGTGCCCAGAGCTTTGAAAATGCATCTGCACCGAGCACGCTTGATCCTGTGGTCGTAAAGCCCGATACCGTCTCGAAAAACGCGTCGATATAATTGGGGATAAGACCCGAAATTACAAAGGGAAGCGCGCCGAAAAGGGACAGGACTATCCAGGACAATCCTACCGTTACAAAGCCCTCCTTGACTCCAAGGGTCTTGTCCGCGGGCTTGAATATTACCATAAGCGCGCCAAGAATAAGCAAGGCGGCTATTGGAATAACGAAAGCCCAAATATTCAGAAATTCACCGTATATAAGCGATACCGTCAGAGGAAGCAGCATGAGCGCGCCCTCTGCAAGTAAGAGCTGACCGGTGATATACCGTATCATTTTGAAATTCATATTTTACCCTCACAAAAGAATGTCTTCGAGCGTATACATGCGATCCTTGGCGGTGATAACAATTACGCTATCTCCCACTTCAAGAGTTGTCTGTCCGTTGGGGTACAGGACGTCTCCGTCGCGTATGATTGCCGCGACAAGAAGATTTCTCTTCAGCTTCAAGTCCTTGAGCGGTACGCCTGTCTGACTGAAGTCGCCACCAACGTCGAATTCCAATGCCTCAACCTTGTTATCCGCAAGCTTGTAAAGGGTTTTTATAGTGCTTTGAGATGCTTTATTTTTGAGATTCGCAAGACCGCGGACGTATCTTATTACGTGGGTTGCGGTTATATACTTGGGGTTTATGTCCGAGTCGATTCCTGCGGCCTCGGAAAGCTTTCCGAAGGACTGTGCGGAAACACGCGCAATTACCTTGTCAACACCGTGATTTTTTGCGAACATAGATATGATGATATTGTTCTTATCATCAGACGTCATAGCGACACAAGCATCGGCAGAGTCGATACCCTCCTCGACTAAAAGATCGGGGTCTGCGGCATCCCCACAGATTATCTCCGCCTTGGGGAAGAGGTCAGCAAGCTCGCGACATACCTCCTCGTCACGCTCAATTATTGTCACGCGGAAGCCGCCTGATGATAGCATATTTGCGAGATATCTTGAAATACTGTTGCCGCCAATTATAAACACGCCCTTAATTTTTTTGACGAATATTCCCAGCTTTACAAAAAAGTCGGATATATCCTTACGAGATGCGGTCATTGATATATAATCGCCCTCACGAATTACGTAATCGCCGCCCGGGATAACTACCTCGTCGCCGTGTCTGACGGCGCAGATGAGGACGTTTGTGGAATACTTTGAACGAAGCTCCATAAGCTTCTGACCTACGAGAGGATGGTCGTCGTCAATATAAATATCAAGCACCTCAACGCGTCCCTTGGCGAACTTATCAAGCTTCATAGCGACAGGGAAGCGGATAACTCTCGCCGCCTCACGCGCCGCCTCGTATTCGGGATTTACAATGAGATCTATTCCAAGTTCCTCGCACATAAAGCCCATCTGCTTTAAGTACTGCGGGTTGCGAACTCGCGCTATCGCGTGCGCCGCGCCAAGACGCTTGCCTATCATACAGCAGAGCAGGTTAAGCTCATCCTCGGTAGCCACCGAGATAAGCACGTCGCAATTCTGCACGTTTGCCTCACGCTGAACCTCCACTGAAGCTCCGTTGCCTACTACGCCGAAAACGTCGTATTTATTAACGACCTCGTCTATAAGAGCGGGATTTTCGTCAATGACTGTGACGTTGTGTCCCTCTGCGCATATGGAAGATATTAAAGTGTCACCAACGACACCGTTTCCAATGATAACTATTTGCATAGCGCCTCCGTGTGTAAAATAATTATTTTATATCTCAATCAGTTAGTAATGACAGTAATGTTTTTGGGTGAATTAATGTCAATTATCACCTTGTCGTCTACCTTTTTTGCCGAGACCTCAATAATGCCGTGAGGAGTGGGGGCAGTACCCTTGACCCACTCAAGAGAGGCAAGATTGGGTTTTATCTCGTAAATGTCGTGAGCTAAGGCTCTTACGCCGAGAACATAGTGCGTAAGGAATGGGCAGGGGCCTGACGCCCAGCCGTGACACAGTGAATGCCGGAATCCCTTATAACAGAAGTCGCCGTAAGCTCCGTGAATATCTATCTTGCCTTCAGGTATGGGCTGATCTATTCTTGACGCATTTTCAAGCCACAAGATGTTGAAGTCCTCCCAGAACGTAGTAGCGCCAACGTCAAGCATTCCGCCGAAGTATGCTTTCATATCCTCAAGCGCGCCTGCAAGATCTCCCGCGATGGCCTTTGCAGCGAGAATATAATAACCAAAGAACGTGGAGTATCCCGCAGCTCCGCCGGGTGCTATTACCTCTCGGTGAAGCTTTTCCGTATCGCCTATGCCGGCGAGAATAAGCAGTGAAGCGGCTTGCTTTGAGCCTGCGCAATTTGGAATATGGGCAGACATTCTTTGAGATGCCACGGTACATTTATCTGCGATTTTGTTCTCTCCAAGTATTTCAATAAGCTCCGCGCCGCAGTCAAGGGCTATTTTGAGCAGTCCCTGCAGACCTGCGTGCACCGCAACGTCATTGCCTCGGCTTGGCCAGTCTATAAATCTATCCTCGGGCATATGCTCTATGCCATTCTCATCAACACAGTCTGCAAGTATAGAAAGAAGCTTCGAGAGATATTCTTTTTGTTCCGAGAGATATTCTATATTTCCCGTACTTCTGTAAAGATCGTGCTGAAT
Organism: Eubacteriales bacterium; assembly: GCA_045659745.1. Classification (GTDB taxonomy): domain Bacteria; phylum Bacillota; class Clostridia; order Oscillospirales; family CAG-272; genus SVTX01. The sequence goes on along the minus strand of JAZRCL010000033.1, from coordinate 10,824 downwards.
AAGCAGCCACCACAGAGAATATGACGACATGCCGTTCATCCAGTTGCCCACGGGAGTTTCATTTCGCACAAGGTCGAGAGATCTCTCAATGACCTCGTTATCTCCGAAGATGGTAAGAATAGAGCGCACCTCTGTATGCATATCTCCTATCCACACCAGACGGTCTCTCTTTATGCCGTCCCAAAGATATTCCTGCATATTTACGTGAGCAGTGTAAGCTGCAGTGGACCATATTCGATTGATTTTTTCGTCGTTACATTCAAACGATCCTTTATAATCAAGGTCGAGATACGTAAATACACCCTGAATAGCCTTAAATTCAACAAGCCCGTTCGGCTCGAGAAGTTCAATATACGCAAAGCGGTATCCCGATTCGTTCGTCTCATTGGCGGAAAGGAAGCCGACGTTTATGATGCGGTCGCGGTTTGCGTGGTCGTTAGTAGTGTTGCCCTCAAATATTTGGGTCATAGCCTCGCTTACACTCTCGCCGAAACGGACAAGAATATTAGCTCTGTTGTTTTCTCCTTGTACATTCCAGACCATAAGACGCAGACTACCGGGAAACTCAATTCCAAAATCCACAAGTATAGCTGCGTGAGGCCCGCACTCTTTGTTTTTCAGAATACAGCCTTTGCCGGGATCAAGTGTTATCTGATTGGTCTTTTCAACAAGGAGAGATTCTGAATTTGTAACGTCGCCCTGTGTAAGTATGATTTTCTTGGGAACAAGATATCTTCTTGTTCTTGGATCGCTTAAAGTCCCATTCAAAGCGGGGAATTTTTCGTTGACCTTTGACATAATTGAGTAGCGCCTTTCTTTTACTTAAACCGATGTCAGATCACTGCACGAACGCAACAAAAAACAGTTTCGCATTATGAAATATTATACCACAAAAGCCGGCTGATTGCAATAGATTTTACAATATTTAATATTATAAGGAAGAATTTAATCGCTTGAGTAAGTTATGTTGCCCAAAAAAGCAGAAAGAACAGTCGAGTCGACCGTTCTTTCTTTTAATACAATGAAACAGAAAAAACGGTGGGAGGAGCAAGCTCCTCCCACCGAAACGTTTATAAATTACTTATACATAGGACCGTATGTTGCGCAAGCGCGGTAGTCCTGGCCTTCCTTATCCATACCGAAAGCATTCCAAGCAGCGGGACGGTAGATATCGTCCTCGGGAACGTTGTGCATGCAAACGGGGATACGGAGCATAGAGCACATAGTAATGAGGTCTGCGCCTATGTGACCGTAGGAGATAGCACCGTGGTTAGCGCCCCAGTTCATCATAACCTCATAAGCGGTCTTGAAGGGAGAACCTTCCTTGCCGTCGCAACGAGGAGCGAACCAAGTGCAGGGCCATGTGGGGTTAGTTCTTTCCATAAGTGTATCGGAAACCTCATCGGGAAGGTTTACAGTCCAGCCTTCAGCAATCTGAAGAACGGGACCGAGACCCTTAACGAGATTCATACGGATCATAGTGCAGGGCATTTCTGCCTTTGTTGTGTAGTGGCTGGAGAATCCGCCGCCGCGGAAGTTATCCTGACCTGCTTCGCACCAAACGGTAGCTTCGGTCATCTTCTTGATATCCTCTTCGGTAACTTCCCACCATCTCTTCATGGTAGCGTTGCCGTTTTCGTCTGTGCAAACGCCGGAAGCGTCAAGACAAGCAGCACCGGAGTTGAGAAGGTGAATGATACCGTTGGACTCAGCTGCCTTACCCTCGAGCTTGTAGCCTGTAACTCTTTCAGTAGCCTCGCCGGACCAGTATGTACGAACGTCAGCGAAAATCTGAGCTCTGTGTGTGAGCAATCTCATCATAAGCATGCTCATACCGTTGAGAATATCGTTCTCGGTAGCGAGCGTGTAAGGCTCACGAGCGCCCTCGTAGTCAAAGGAAGAGGAGAGAAGTGCCTCGGGGTAGTCACAGTTGGGCCAGTGGTCTGTCCACTGTCTCTGACCCTGGAAACCGCCAGCGATTGCGTTGTGTCCAACCTTTTCTTCCTCGAACTTGTCGGAAAGACGGGGGTTGCCTGCCATGAGGTCCTTGATTATGCAGTACATCTTAACAGTGAATTCCCACTGCTTTTCTTTTTCTTCGGGAGTGAACTTAATGCGAACCTTCTCGCCAAGGAAGTCAACCTCTTCGGGGTTGTCGTCTCTGCCTTCCTTGCAGTGTTCCTTTGTCCAAGCAAGAGCCTTCTGGTAGTCCTCTTCACAGTAGATTCCTTCTTCCATTCTACGAAGGATCTCAACCTCGTCAACAGACTCAACTCTCATGCCGAAATATTCCTCAAGCATAGCCTGATCCATGATAGATCCTGCAATACCCATGCACTGAGAGCCGATCTGGAGGTAAGACTTACCTCTCATAGTTGCAACTGCAACAGCTGCTCGACCGAATCTGAGGAGCTTTTCCTTAACGTCCTCGGGCATCTGGGTTACCTGGTCTCTATCCTGTACTTCATGTCCGTAAATACCAAACGCGGGAAGACCCTTCTGCGCGTGACCTGCAAGAACCGCTGCAAGGTAAACTGCGCCGGGACGCTCTGTGCCGTTGAAGCCCCAAACGCCCTTGATTGTATGAGGATCCATATCCATTGTCTCGGATCCGTAGCACCAGCAGGGAGTTACGGAGAGTGTGATGGAAACGCCTTCCTTCTTGAACTTGTTAGCGCAAGCAGCAGCCTCGGGAACACGACCGATGCAAGTGTCAGCCATTACTACCTTAACGGGCTCGCCGTTGGAGTAGAAAAGGTTTTCTTCAAAAAGCTTCTTAGCGGACTCTGCCATTGCCCAAACAAGGGGCTCGAGAGATTCACGCATCATCTGAGGTCCGCGTCTACCGTCAACTATAGGACGGATACCGATTACGGGGTAATCGCCAACGTATCTGTTCTGTGCCATAATAATTCCTCCAAATTTATGTAGTTTTTATTGATTTCGATTTTAGTAGTTTTAATTTTAATTAATTTCAGAGTAGCCACTCTATTTCAAAGTCCCTCCCTGCCAAGACAGGGAGGGACTCGGAAAATTTAATTATTCAGTTTTTATACCGTATAATTGAGTTGGGATATTAGCCCATGTAGAAGATGTTCTTATCCTTCTGCTCGTCGATGTTCTCGGAAGTGTACCATACACCTGCGATACCAACGTCAGTAACGGATTCGCCAGCGATCTTCTTAGCTGCGAGCTCAACTGCTCTGTAGCCGATGTTGTAGGAGTCCTGTGCAACAGAACCAACGAGGAGAGCGTAGTTCTCGCCGTGATCCTTCATCCAGTTGTACTGGTTTGTACCTGCGTCGAAACCGCAGAAGAGGATGTCCTTGTAGTTAGCTGCGTTATCGGAGATCTCAGGGAATACTTCGTTAACAACGCCTTCGTTTGTCATGAAGATGGACTGTGCGCCCCACTCCTTGAGAGCTGTGAGACCGAGCTTGTACTCACCGGAGTTGTTTGTCTTAACCTCAACCTTGATGTCGAGAGTGATGCCTGCCTCTGTAGCAGCCTTTTCCATACCCTCCTTGAATCCAGCAGCTCTGTCGATACCTGTGGATGTGGAGTCGTGCTGAATGATACCTACCTTGTAGCCGTCAACTGCGAGACCCTTGTCAGCGAGGTACTTGAAGAAGTTTTCAGCAACTACGCCTGCAGCAGCCTTGTTGTCAGTAGCAACGCTACCGATAACGGGGTCCTTGCCAGCTGTTACGTCTGCGTTGTTGTTGTAAAGACCGGAGTCGAATTCAACTACGGGGATCTTCTTCTCGAATGCCTGGTTGAGCTCTTCGCCGAAGCCAAGACCGATTGTTGCGAGAACGATACCCTTTACGCTCTTGTCATTAAGAGCTGCCTGAACCATCTCTCTCTGTGTACCAACGTACTCTTCGGACTCTGCTGTAGGTCCGCGGAAGGTTACGTTGTAGCCGTAGTCCTTACCAGCCTGCTCTGCGCCAGCCTTAACTGCCTGCCAGAAAGCGTGTGTTTCGCCCTTAGCGATAACTGCGATTGTGCCCTTGCCGTCTTCCTCGTTGGGCTTGCAAGCTGCGAATGCGCAAAGTACGCATGTGAGAGCCAATACGATCGCGAGGATCTTTGTGAACTTTTTCATTGTGGATTCCTCCTGAAAATTAATAAATTATTTAATAAAACCCTTCACTAGGTTTTAATTACTGTTTTTTTGCCGTTGCGGCTTACTTAATGGTTTTGTATTCTGCCTTGAGAGCTGCGATCTCAGCGGGGATTGCCGCTGCGCGAGCGTCTGCCTCAGGGTTATTCTTTGCGGAAAGCGCGTAGTCTTGCTCAATTCTAAGCTCGGCTATTCTTTCCTTGATTTCTCGCTTCTGCTTCTGAGCAGGGGTTTCGATCTTAACCTTGTTAGCGGACTTCTTCTTGAGTACGTCGAGAAGAACTGCACCTACAACGATAACGCCTGTTACTGCATATGTAATAAATGTAGCGGAGAGGTTGATATCGAACGTCATAAGAGCGATGTTAAGACCCTGACGGATAACTACGAGGATGATGGAACCGAAGATGGTACCCATTACGGATGCAGCACCACCTGTTGTGCTTGTACCGCCGATGTAAACGCCTGCGATAGCGTCAAGCTCCATACCGTTACCGGATGCGAGTGTGAGAGAGGGGTTAGCAGCTGTCCAGAAGAGAGCCGCGATACCTGCGAAGAGACCGCCGATTGCGTAAGCGATGATCTTGTACTTATCTACGTTGATACCCGAAAGACGAGCAGCTTCCTCGTTACTACCTATAGCGAGAATGTATCTACCGATCTTTGTCTTGAACATAACTACCATACAGATAGCTGTGAGAACCAATACCCAAATAACACCGATGGGGAAGCCTTCATAGCTTGTGAAGAGCTTCTGGAACCAACCTGTTGTGGGGTACTTGATAGCGGATGTCTTTTCTGTGATGTACTGTGCTATTACCGAGGTCATACCGCGGGAGAAGAGCATTGTACCGAGAGTTGCGATAAAGGGAGCGATCTTACACTTCGCAATAAGGAAGCCGTTTACAAGACCGAAAAGAAGACCTGTAAGAAGGATGATCGGAATGGTGAGCCAAAGCGTACCCTCATCCTGTGTAACACCCGTGGAGCAGATAGCACCTGCCAAAACGGGAGCACCGATACAAACCGTACCGATAGAAAGGTCGATACCGCCCGTTGCGATTACGAACGTAACGCCGAGAGCGAGTATTGCGTAGGGAACGAGAGACTTGCTCATAAGGAGCAGGTTGCTCTTGCTTGCGAAGTTGGGGTTGATAAGCGTGAACACAATGAAGAGTGCTATTGTAGCAAGCACGATAACGAGGTTCTGCTTACCTGTTGTCTTAAAGTAGGTTACGGTACTTGCGCCTGTTTGACGCATCTTACCTCTGAAGTTCAGCTTTGCGCCGAACGGTGTGTTGTTGTTTTTCATAATATCAGTTCTCCTCCCGCATTGTGGCAAGTTTCATAATATTTTCCTGGTTAGCTTCGGAAATGTCAAGCTCTCCCGTCTTTCTACCCTCGCACATTACGAGCACTCTGTCGCTCATACGGAGGATCTCAACAAGCTCGGAGGAGATCATAATAATAGATTTGCCCTGTTTTGAAAGTTCGTTCATAAGAGCGTAGATTTCGCTCTTTGCACCTACGTCGATACCTCTTGTAGGCTCGTCGAAGATAAGTATCTCACTGTTTCTTATAAGCCATCTTGCGATAATAACCTTCTGCTGGTTACCACCCGAAAGATTCTTAAGAAGCTGGTCGATGGACGGTGTCTTGGTGCGAAGCTTATTGTTGTATTCAATTGCTTCTTCCTTAAGAGCCTTATCGTTTATGAGGCCACCCTTGACGTAATGGTCCATAGAAGATATAGCTGTATTTTCAGCTACGGACTTGAAAAGCATAAGACCGTATCTCTTTCTGTCCTCGGAGAGATAGCCGATGCCGTGCTTTACTGCGTCGGTAGGAGTCTTGATGTTTACCTTTTCACCGTTGATGTATATCTCACCGCTGTCAAACGGGTCAGCACCGAATATTGCTCTTGCAACCTCAGTTCTTCCCGCGCCCATAAGACCGGAGAAGCCCAAAATCTCGCCGCGGCGGAGTGTGAAGCTTACGTCCTTGATAGTCTTACCGCTGCAAAGGTTCTTAACCTCAAGCACTACGGGTGCATCGGGAGCTACCTCGCTCTGCGTCTTAGGATCCTCGTAAACTACACGACCGATCATCATATTTATGATCTGGTCCTTAGTTACCTCGTTTGTGACAACAGTGTCAACGTACTCGCCGTCGCGCATTACCGTGATTCTGTCGGAAATCATCTTTATCTCGTCCATACGGTGGGATATATAGATCATTCCTATACCCTTGCTCTTAAGATCCTTCATTATCTTAAAGAGCTCTTCTATCTCGGACTGTGTAAGAGCTGCGGTGGGCTCGTCAAGAATGAGGAGCTTACAGTCTCTTGAAATTGCCTTTGCAATTTCAACCATCTGCTGCTTACCTACCGTAAGATTGCCGAGAGTTGTTTTGGGGTCGATATTGATTCCGATAAGCTTAAAGAGCTTTTCAGCTTCTTTTACCATATCGTCGTCGTTGATGAATATCTTGCCGGACATTGATTCTCTTCCGATAAAGATATTCTGTGCAACAGTAAGATGATTCATCATGTTAAGCTCCTGATGTATCATACTGATGCCCAAGTTCTGTGACTCTCCTATATTTTTTACAGAATAAGGAGCTCCGTTGTATGTAATGGTTCCTTCATCCGCCTGATGGATACCTGTGAGTACCTTCATCAAGGTGGACTTACCAGCGCCGTTTTCTCCTACGAGCGCATGGACTTCGCCGAATTTAAGATCGAGATGAACTCCCTTGAGTGCATGTACACCATGGAATCTCTTGTGGATGCCGTTCATTTCGAGCAAAAGATTTTGCGACATAAGAATACCCCCTTTCATTTTTTCACCTCATTATTTATTATAACTCATTGACAGTATTTTTCAATATCATAAACTGCAAAATAAATCACAAAAATAAACACAAAAATTTTAAAAATCTATTGAATTTATTTGAGGTGTGTGTTATAATACTATTATAAAACAAGGCATTTTATATATTTTGCAATGAAAAAATTGGATAATATTATAAAAAATTCATAAAAACGTTTTTTTTATAACAAAACAATAATTGACAATTTGTTATGTATTATGTACAAAAATGCCCAGACAATTTTGGAGAATATAAATGAAAAATCAATCTTTTGACGTGAATTTTGATCCCAAACAGGTTGCGTATACCAAAGTCGATGCTATTAAGCTTGATACAAAATGTCTGTATGCGGGTAAGCTTGAGAGAATCAAGGAGTGGAACGAGAAGCCTCATAGCCATCCGTTCTGCGAAATTATGTTCGTTCTGTCGGGCGGGGGAACCGTTATGGTTAACGGGATGGAATACGAAGTTGAAAAGGGAGATATTATTGTTTACAATCCACAAGTGTTACATGCCGAATCAACTTCGGGAAAGAGCGGCATTGAGCTTGCGTTTTTTGGCATTTCGAATTTCAAAATAGGAAATCTACCATCTGACTATATTCTTGACGCAAACACATCTCCCGTTCTGCATACGGGAAATGATGAGAAGGAATACGAGTTCTATTTTATGTCGCTTGTAAAAGAGGTGGCGTCAGATAAACCGTATAATGAAATATTTTCAAAATATCTCGCGCGTCTGGTTATGATAGGTATATTGCGTCTTGCTAACATTTCGGAGGCGAAATTCGTGACAAACGGTATTTTTACGCGCATACACAATTACCTCAATAAGCACTTTACCGAGATAGAGTCTATGGACGAGATCTGCGAGGAGTTAAAGATAAGCAAATATTATCTTTCCCACGTATTCAAAAAATATATGGGCAAGCCGCCTATGCAATACGTCACCGCAAAGCGTATTTCCTATGCTAAGAAGCTTTTGCAGGAGACTGACCTCAGCGCCACGGAGATAGGTGAGATGTGCGGATATAAGGATCACGTGCTGTTTTTCAAAGCGTTCAAAAAGCAAGAGGGTATAACCCCCATTACCTTCCGCAAGCAGACTCAGAAGCCCGAGATGACGGCAAATAACGTGCAATAATATAAGGAAAGAAAGCGGCACGCTTAGCGTGCCGCTTTAAGTTTAGTTTTCCGTTTGTTTTCTGGATCTGATAAGGAATATCGCCGAGGACACCATATTGAAGCATTCGCAGATGACACCGGGGTATGCGTGACAAACGACGTTGTACGCTATCCAGAAGGGAGATGTGCAGGCGATCTGACAGTAGCGGATTTTTTTGGTTTCGCCCTGCCACATAAAATACGTGCTACTCAAAAGACCTACAAGCACCAATGATACGAGGATAATCTGGAGCAGACTGTGGTCAAGTACAAGTGAGAATGCGTAGCATCCCACGCACGCCGTTTCCACCACAATGAGCTTCCACAGCTTTTTGCTGTTCTTCATAAAGAGAACGCCTCTGATGAGAGTGCAAAGATTAAAGAAGGTTCCTGCCCAAGCGCCCAAAAGCAGAAAATGCAGGACGTAGCAAAACGCCGCGGATGACTGCATAATAAACAGGGTTCGGTTCTTCTTGAACTGGAATGAGAGGACCATTACGACAAGTCCCACAACTCCAAAGCACTGAGCAACCATCTCGGTAGGCGTCATTGCGGTAAAGAACTCAGCAATAGACGTAAAAATTCCCATAAGTTATCAGATAACGCCCTTTTGGAGCATAATGTTTGCGTAAATTGCGCTTTCGCCGGTAGCGATAATGCAATAGCACTTCTTTGCTTCATCGTAGAAATCAAATCTGTCGATGTTGCCAAGAGCCTCGCGTCCGCGGCTGTCATGCTTTGCGATAACGTCAGCATATGTATCCCAGATGGGAGTCTGTACTTTACCTACGTCTCTGTCCATAAGCTGCATAAGAATAGCAGGCTTTTCAACGTAAGTATCGAGGGGGAAGACTGTGAGAATGGCGTCAAGTATTTCGGGAACACCGTGGCCGTCCATTCTGATAACTATCGCATTCTTGCCCATAGATTCGGAGGGGAAATTACCGTCTGCTATGCAGATGCGGTCACTGTGACCCATCTCACACAAAACCTTAAGCAATTCGGGGGGAAGAATTTTCGGAATACCTTTAAGCATAAAAACCTCCAAAAGATTATTATTTTGATTACGATTCAATTTTAGCATATTTGGACTATTGTGTCAATATGATTTTTTGCAAGAAAAAACTGTAAAATTGACACATAGGAAAATTCAGTGGAATTACAAAATCAAAAAATCCTTATCATAATGAAACATTTTGATAAGGATTTTGTTTATTTTGCGATTAAATCACACTTGTCACTCCTGCTGCTTGCCGAGGAAGGCTGCCGCGGTTTGAACGAGCTTTTGCTCGGTGGTATCCGGTACATGAGCGCGTGACTCCTCGCAAAGCGATGCCACGCAGCCTATAATGTCGCCCTCCGATATAATGGGCATGGCGCAGCTTATAAAATGCTCGCTCTTGTCGCGGAGGGGAGAGATTTTTTCTGCGCCGTCGCGGTAAATATACATGCCACGCGACTCAATGATGTTCTCAAGCTCCTCTGAGAGAGATTTGTCGGAATATTCCTTTTTTGACAGGCCCGCGCAGGCTACGACGGAGTCTCTGTCGCAAACGATGACGGAGAGATTGCAGGTCTTGTGCAACGTCTCGCAATACTGCGAGGCAAACGAGGTCAGCTCGCCAATGGGAGAATATTTTTTGAAGATGACCTCACCGTCGCGGTCGGTAAATATTTCAAGAGGGTCGCCCTCACGGATTCTCATAGTTCTTCTTATTTCCTTGGGTATGACGACACGGCCGAGGTCGTCAATACGCCTTACTATTCCTGTTGCTTTCATATATCTTTAAGCCTTTCTGTGCTGTTTTTAACAAAATTTTTGCTCTGTTGGAATTTTGTCCGTCATTATTATTTGTGTTTTTTGGAACGATTATACTTGTTTTTTTAGGAAAAATATGGGGGCAAACTCTTAAAAAAATCTTAAGAATTTCTCCCGCACTTGCAATTTTATTTCAGATGTGCTATAATTAAGCCGACACAAATAAATGTGATAGGAGAAAACTTATGAAAAAAGCAGGTAAAATAATAGCTATAGTTATAGCGGCAATACTTTTGCTGGTGCTTGTTGTAATCAGCGCGTTCTCAATTTTTGACAGAGTTAAATACCGCTCCTTTTATAAAAATGCCGACAAGGCTTTCGCTATAGGCGGCTTGTGGGAAGGCGCAGTTCAGCAGGGATTTGATTATTCCGAGGAACTCGGACTTTATATTTACTCCACATATATGAAGGATCATACCACGTCGAGAATATATATTGCCGACAACGACGGAAACACGAGATTTGTTGAGTTAAAGAACGTGGACGGCTCGGCTCATACGGGACATGTTGGCGGAGTTTCCTTTGGCGGAGATTATATTTACGTCACCGCGTCGTCGGACAATCAGATAATTATGTTCAAGACGAGCGACGTGCTTGACGACGACGGTACAGCTACCGCGTGCGGTGAGTTTGACGTTTGCGTTTCGTCCGCGTACGTTTACGTCAGAAACAATACTCTTTACACCGGTGAGTTTTACATTGCGGAGGATTACGAGACTCCCGAGGAGCACAGATTTACAACTCCCGCAGGGGACGAAAACACCGCAATAATGGCAGTTTACACGCTTGGTGATGACGGTAAACCCGTTTCTGCTGACCCTGATTACATTATGTCCACTCGCGGA
>JAZRCL010000032.1:0-12371 GCA_045659745.1 Eubacteriales bacterium | reverse complement strand
GCGATATATCACCGTCGGCAAGAACACCTTTGCCGAGGGTATGCACGTGAGAGATATTTTCTGGCCCAACGGACTGTTCGTTCTCTCTCACAAGCACACCCTGCCCGTAGACCAGCGCGACAAACGCGCAGTCAAGGCAATTCACGAGGGCGACGTATTACACGTGCGTTGTACTACCTATGACGCCAAGCAAACCGAGGAGGAGCTTGCTGCCATACTCGGGGAGAGTGCTCCACCAACTGAATAGTAAAATAAATTCCCGTCCAAATCGGACGGGAATTTTTGTTTAAAAAGCCTCCTAAAAATCAATGCTTCGCCTCGTATATTTTCAGCTCGCGCAATATATTTTCAGGTCTGTGCGCGTCTATTCTTGTATATTTTCCGTGCTGTCCTATCTCTATCAACTGCCCGACGTGGAAAAATCCAAGCAAGGACGGCGGCAGGTGCGTCACTATATCGTCAATATTGCGTATGACGGTAAAGTTTTTCCATATCCGCTTATGCTCCTCTGACTTGCGCCCGAATATTACCCTCGGACACCCAAATCCGTACCCGAAGATATTTTCTCTTATATCGGGTCGGTGATAATAGGCATATTCATGACAAAGGACAGAAAGCGCCGCTCCGTGTGAAAAGCCCACGACTGTTATCTTTTTGTATCTCTTGTCGAGTATCTCGTCTGCAATATATTCCTCAACACTTTTCCAGACCTTGACAAAGCCTCCGTGAGCAAGCCAATTCCCCTCCATATTTTTGTACGGGCGCGCCACAAAATCAAGATTGTTCTGCCAATCATCGCCTCCGTCTGACGCTTCAAGATAAATATACAGACTATTCCCTATCCTCTCAAGAGCAAAATCTCCCGAGCTTTCCACGCTCGTGTACGGAATATTCAAGCACCGCCAAAAAAGCTTATAAAGCAAAAAATCACCCTCTTTTGAATTAGTACAAAAGCCTATTCAAAAGAGGGTTTGTTTTATTCACGGGGGTCAAGCCGACCTTAACATTTTTATTATTTACCTGCGTTAAGCTTGTTTATAAGATCGCGGAACACTTCATCTCTGTGAATATAGTAGATATATCTCATAGGATGAGCATTCTCGGGTGTGCAGTACTGATGCTCGTAATTGGGCATGTGCGTGGGAATAATTCTCGACCACATAAATCTGTCGCCGTCATTAAGCATCCAAGCAACCGCGGAAACGTCCCATATGCATCTTGTCCATACAAGTCCCTCGGCGTAGGTGTTAGCCTCGTCAACTACTGTCTTTGTAAGATACGTGCCTATCTCAGTCTTGCCGTTCAGCCAATATTCAAGCTCGGGACCCGATATTGTAAGCGCACTTACAACACCAAAGCAAGGAAGCTGTACGAACGGAACACCGCTACCCATAACCACTCTTGCCGCCGCAACGTCCTGCATCATATTAAATTCTCTTGTGTCGTGCATATCGCAGGAATGTCCGCCGAGCCATACAAGTACGGTATTCTCCGCAACCTTGGGATTGAGAAGTATTGCAGACGCCACGTTGGTAATAGCCGCTATCGCGATAACGTACAGAGGATTTTCGGGAGAATAGTTCTCTGCTCTTTGTGCGAGGTCGCGCGCCGCATCGGAGATCACAGGTGTATTTTCGTCGATGAGAAAGCTCTCTGATCCGCGGAAAACGTCAACCTTCTCGTCAAGCACGTCAAGAAGTCTGAATATCTCGTCGTAGCTCTTCTCCATTCCGTCCTTGGGACCGACGGAGCGAGTGTTGTGGAATGGTGCGGCATAAATTGCCTTGGTATTGAGCTTTTCCTTTGATCTTAACAAATATGAAATAGCAAACTGGTCGTCAACCTCGTTGTAGGCATCAGTATCAAGTACTACGTCAACCTTGCCACAGGGGACGCACAAATTTTTCATTCTCTGCTCGTTTGTCATCTTATTTACCGCCTCTGCTTCTGTATTCAAGGAAGTTTTTTCCGTATTTTTCTTTGAAGATGCGTCTGAAAAAGCTCTCGTTTTCGTATCCTACCGCATTAATTATCTCGTGAACCGACATATCGGTATTGATGAGCATATCCGCAGCCATGGCGCAACGCTTGGACTGAAGAAGCTTTGAGAAGGATTTGCCCGTAAGCTTTTTAATGAGCGATCCCGTATAAACGGACGAGTATCCGAGAACCTCGGCAAGCTCGTCAAGAGATGCAGTCTTGATTTTCTCGTCAAGATATGCGTTTATCTTGCCTATCATCACATCCGCTTTACTGGTCTTGCGCGCGCTGAGGTCGTCAAGCTTTGCCATAACCTCATCCTTGCAAGGAATCGAGGGTGCGGCACCACTGCGAGATACCGCTATTGCAGAAGCGGCGGTAGCAATCTTGAGAACGTTCTCGTAGTCTGTACCCTGAGAAACCTCAGATAAGAAGTATCCTGTAAACGTGTCACCTGCGGCGGTCGTATCAACAACGTCAACCTTAAATGCAGGCTGGAAGATCTCGTGCTCGGAATCCATATAAATACATCCACGGCTTCCAAGTGTAAGCATCACCTTGATATTGGGATAATTTGCTTTGAAGAACTTAAGGCATTCCTCTGCATTATCGCACTTTGCTATCTCGCCTGCCTCTACCTCGTTGAGTATAACGCAGGAGATCATATTAAAGTCGATCTCGTTTAATTTTTCATTAAATGGCGAGGGATTGAGCACAATGCTCATTTTCTTTTCATAAGCGCGTTTTACTATGTAATCAATATTGCTTATCTCATTCTGTAAAAGTATGATGTCTCCCTTGGAAAAATGCTCAAGCACGGAGTCAATATACTCCTTGGAGACCATCTCGTTTGAGCCTGCGTAGAGGAATATGGAGTTTTCTCCCGAGGTAGTCACCTGAATGATCGCGTGACCGTTTTTCTCATCAACTCTCTTAAGATATGAAAGATCTACTCCGCTCTGTGACAGAACGTCTATAAGCATATCTCCGTCACATCCCACGCATCCCGCATGATATACCTTTGCCCCCGCTCTTGCGATAGCAATAGACTGATTAAGTCCCTTTCCGCCGGGGAAAGTTTCAAGCTTGTACGTGGTCTGAGTTTCTCCCACGCGTACGATATGATCCAGTGAATATACCTGGTCAATATTACATGATCCGAAATTTAGTATTTTCATAAAATCACCCCCATTAATTATATTATATCACACACAAAAGGCATAGTCAAGGTCTGTTTTTTGCAAAGAACAGACCAAACGCAATGTCGCCTTAAAGCTCTATCTTGTCCGCAAAGAGCCTGCCAAGCTTGATAACGCTGTCTGAATCGTAGTGAAAGGTATCGGGCTCTTCCACGGGCTCGTACTTTGTCGTAAGGCCATTCGCTATCGTATCTATAAACACCGTATTTTTACGCTTTGCCGCGCGGTTTTTCTTGAGCTCATTCATTTCCTTGTAAAGTCCCCAAACCTCAGATATACCCGCGTCAATATAAACGCAGTCCTCAAGATATTCGCCAAAGCTTGAATTGAGGTCGGACAGCAGGTTGTCAAAACGTCTTTCGTATTCCGTGACCTGCTGAGTTATAAACGTGTCACTCTCGCCCTGCATCCAACAAAATCCGTAAATCTTGGGGCTGTAGCCGTTATTCTTCAAATAATTTACGCTCTCACCAAGAATTTTGACAAGCTCATTGTAGCACCAGCCAGCGCTTATAGGTAATCCCTGCTCCATAGCTCGTATAATATGCTCATGCTGGTCTGCATAGGAATTTTTATCATAACCGTCAACGGCAGACGACGGCGAGATCCAATCTCTCCACATACAAGATCCGCCGAACGCGCACTTTACTATAAATATCTCCTCATCAGGATATTTTTCGCTGAAATACTCAGCCATGCCCACCTCGGGACCCAACGTGTCCTTGCTTATCTCGGTGCATCCCACCGTCACAGGCACAAAGCCACCGCTTTTTTTGTCGTGCGAATAATAATTTATCTTGATATTTTCATATCCGTCGTAATATTCCTTTATTTTTTTCTCGTCGAAATGATTGGGCAGATATTTCAGGTGTCCAACACCCACCGCGTTTGATTGTCCTGCCAAAATAACTATTTTTGCCTGCTTCATAGTTGCCTCCCCGGGTCTCGCTATTGATATTTTGAAAATACACGGCAGAAATTTCTTTTATTTTTTTTGAAAATCCTATGTACTTTCACCCAATATTATAGTATAATATTCTTGTAAAATCAAGTGAAAAATTGAAAATATGTTTATATAACTCAAAAACCAAGACAAAGGGGATAATAATGCAGATTACAAAGGATATAAAATACATCGGCGTGAACGACCGCAAAATCGATCTTTTTGAAGGACAGTATGCCGTTCCCAATGGAATGGCATACAACTCATACGCTATAATTGACGAAAAAATTGCGATACTCGACACCGTGGACGCTTCATTTGGCGAGGAATGGCTGAATAATATTTATCAGTTGCTCGGCGACAAAGCTCCCGACTATCTTATAGTTCATCACATGGAGCCCGACCACTCCGCAAACATCTCGCGCTTTGCAAATGAATTTCCCGAAACAGTCATCGTATCGTCGGCAAAGGCGTTCTCGATGATGCATAACTTCTTTGGAACAGACTTTGCAGAGAGACGTGTTGTAGTCGGCGAAGGCTCAACACTCTCTCTCGGCAAGCACAATCTTACCTTTATCACCGCGCCCATGGTGCATTGGCCTGAGGTCATAATGAGCTACGACAGCTATGATAAGGTGCTGTTCTCTGCCGATGCGTTCGGAAAATTCGGAGCGCTTGACGCGGACGAGGAATGGATAGACGAGGCAAGACGTTATTATATCGGCATAGTCGGTAAATACGGCGCGCCGGTGCAGACCGTTCTTAAAAAGGCGGCATCTCTGGACATAGAGAAAATATGCTCCCTGCACGGCCCTATGATTGACAAGAATATTGCCTATTACGTTGATCTTTACAGCAAATGGTCAAGCTACACACCCGAGGACGACGGCATACTTGTCGCTTATGCGTCAATCTACGGAAACACCAAAAAGGCAACGCTCAAGCTCTGCGAGTTTCTCAAGGAAAAGGGTGCGTCTGTGGAAGCTATCGACCTTGCGCGAACCGATATATCCGAGGCAACCGCAAAGGCATTTCAGCACAAAAAACTCGTGCTTGCAAGCTCTACCTATAATTTGGGAGTTTTCCCGCCTATGCGTGAGTTTTTAAGCCATCTGACCGAGCGAAATTTCCAGAACCGCACCGTCGCGATTATAGAAAACGGAAGTTGGGCGCCCATGGCGGCAAAGGTAATAAAAACCTCGCTTGAAGGCTGCAAAAATCTTGAATTTACAGAAACCACCGTCACAATTCGCTCTGCGGTAAATGACGAAACCCTCAACCTGCTAGAAAAGCTCTCGAACGAGCTTTTATAAATAAAGACAAATTAAGCAAAGGAGAAAAATATTTATGAACGCAAAGGTACACGAGCTGCACAATCAGCAGATCAATAAGGAATTCTATTCAGCATACCTCTACCTTGACTTCTCAAATTACTTTGAGGATGCAGGACTCGACGGCTTCGCTAATTGGTACAAAATTCAGGCTCAGGAGGAGCGCGATCATGCAATGCTGTTCTATCAGTATCTGCAGAACGAAAACCAGAAGGTAACTCTTGAGGCAATAGATAAACCCGGCAAGACCATCACCTGCCACATGGACGTCCTCAATGCAGGTCTTGAGCACGAAAAATACGTCACCTCGCTCATCAACGACATTTACGCGGCAGCATACGAATCAAAGGATTTCCGCACAATGCAGTTCCTTGATTGGTTTGTCAAGGAGCAAGGCGAGGAAGAAACCAACGCAAACGACCTTATCACCAAAATGCAGCTTTTCGGCTCTGATCCCAGAAGCCTTTATATGCTCAATCAGGAGCTTGCGGCGAGAATTTATAATGCTCCCTCGCTCGTGCTTTAATTATTAAACACACTAAAAAACAGGTAGGAAATCCTACCTGTTTTTCTTACATAGTTTTATGATAATGCGCGGGGTCCTGATCCTCGTTATACGTGGGGTCACCGGGCAAAATTCCACACATTTCCTGCATTATTCTATATGCATCCGCCTGCATTTTCGCGGCTGCTTCGGCAGGTGAGAGGCTCTTATCAGCATACATCGGCTCACCGATATGCAGATCCACAAGCGGCTTTTTGCTGAACAGCTTCTGCAATCCGCGTCTGGGACGGAACGACATAGCTATCGGAATCAAGGGCTTGTCGTACTTGACCGCGTATGTAAACACCGCTTTTTTGAACGGTCGGACGTCGGGATAGAAGAACCACATAGACCCTTCAGGGTAAACATGCATCCATTTGCCGTTTTCAAAAACCCACTCCATAGCCTTTTTGAACTCTATCATAGCGCGAACACTATCCGTGGGGATCGGGATCCCGCCCGACATACGTATCAGTGGGCCAAAAGTTCCTTCAAGATTAGTCTTCCACGCGGGAAAGAAAGACAGATGGGGCCGAATAGCCTGCAACACGCAAAGATAATCCCACATAAAAACGTGATTGGCGATAGTTATCGCACCGTTTTCGAGCTCCTTTTTGTGCTTTCTTATGTTTTTTCTGCCGTATATTCTGAGTCCGTGAGTGATTTTAAGAAGCCATGGCATTATAAGGACCTGAGCAAGCCAATAAATTACGCGCAGAAATTTGAATTTCCAATCCTTACGCACATAGGGGTAATTCGCATCTACGGTCACGTCTCTCAAATGCTTGACCTCTATCATATGCTCGTCGCACTTATCGGGATACTTGTAATCAAGATTGTGTCTGTAATACATTATCTGTCTCCATTGTGATTTTTATGATCGCATACATACGATATATATTATACCACATTCGTCCACGGATGTCAAGGGAGACCACCCTCCCAGAAAATTCCATATAAATATATAGGACGGACACAATAAAAAGCCCGAGGATTTTCCCTCGGGCTTTGTGATTAAATTAGATTTAATTAAGCTCAAGAGCAGTGCTCTGCGCGTAGCTTAATTGTCTTTTTTCTTTTTGAGCACAACATATCCCGTCGCAAACGTGGCCACAAGACTTATAAGTCCCATACCGACGCTTGATCCGCAGCCGCCGACAATAGCATTAGTCGCGGAATTGGTGCTATCAGGCTCTTTCGTGTTGTTTTCGAGAGCTTCCGTGTTATTCTCGGGTGCTTCCGTGTTGTTTTCAGGTGCTTCCGTGTTGTTTTCGGGAGCTTCTGTGTTGTTTTCGGAGGAATTGCTCGCATAATCTCCGTATTCTACACCGCAAACCTCACAGATAGCTCTCTGCGTCGCAGTCGCTGTACCGCCATAATGTCTCTCCTCGCCAAGCCATACGCCACAAGAACAGACTTGATAATGGAATCCCTCGGTAGCTACCATGGTCAAGTCATCGTGAACGTGGTCCGTGTCGGACAAATAGTCTCCGTATTCTACACCACAAACTACACATACTGCGCGTTGCGTTTCTGTGGCCGTGCCGCCGTAATGCGCTTCTATGTTGAGCTGCTCGCCGCAGGAGCATACCCAATAATGATTGTATTCATTGCTTTCCTGCCAAGCAGCCGAGTGAACATGCTCGGCAAAGTCGCCGTATGCGACACCGCAAACGCTGCACAATGCCAACTCATCCTCGGTAGCCGTGCCGCCCCAGTGGGGTTCAAAATCAACCACCTCACCGCACGTGCACAGTTCATAATGGCAGAATTCATCACATGCAAATCCGTTGCCGCCGTTGTGGACGTGAGCTGCCAAATTTCCGTACGCCACTCCGCACACCTCACATAGCGCAAGCTCATACTCCGTGGCAGTGCCACCATAATGTGCCTCAAAATTCAATTGCTCTCCGCAACCGCATATTTGATAATGTCCGTATTGGTTGCAGTCATTTGCTATTGGCGTGTGAATGTGACCGTATGCCGTGCCACAAACAACGCATATCGGCAGCTCGTCATCCGAAGCTGTGCCACCGTAATGTGATTCAAAATTAAATATCTCGCCGCAGGCGCACACGTCAAAATGACCGTATTCATCGCTTCCTGTTGAGATCGATACGTGCGGCGCGTAATCCCCGTACGCTCCGTCACAAAGCTCACATATCGCGCGTTGTGTCTCAGTAGCTACACCGCCCTGATGCGGACCTTCGTTAAACTGAATATAGCATATATCACAGATCTGATAATGAACCTCCTCGCTCGCATATACCCAATATGAGCAGACGTGAGTTGTGTGCGGCAACAAATCTCCGTAGAAATAGCCGCAGACCTCACATGTTGCTGGTTCATACTCGGTTGCAGTACCTCCATAATGGGGCTCTATTTCACCCATGGATTCATAACAGTCAACACACACCTTGTGATGGCCGCCTCCAATGTCAAACCATTCAAAGTTCTTATGCACGTGCAGAAATTCTCCATATTCCAATTCGCAAATATCGCAAATTGCTCTTTGATCCTCAGTTGCAGTGCCACCCTCGTGCGCGCCTGCCTCGTATCGATTTCCGCAAATGCACTCTTTGTAATGACCAACGGTATTATTTCCTTCAAATGTAAGGTCCTCATATCGCTTCCACTCAAATACGCTCGGCTCCTTGATAAAGCCATATGTATTGCACCGGTGAGCCTCGCAAACCTCGCATATATCGCCACAGCTATAGAAAGGCTGTTCGTTAACGTGCTCACCAAGGTCAAAGCGCGCTCCGTGCTCGCAAGTATGGTAATGTCCAAAATCGTAAAATTCCCACTCGCCATCAACGTCAACAAAGGAGCACATCGTTCCCTTTGCTTCAAATGTAATGTCATTTGTCTGAGCCAAGGTGTGCGCTACAGAGCCGCTCGGCGCTTGGATTAAAAGCGTCGAGTCAATGCGATCAAACGCGTTTTGCTCTACAAATTGAATGTGAGTTCCAAAAGAGACTCTCGTCAGTTTATCACAATCGTAGAAGACATATTCCGAAACAGATTCAAGCAAGTCCGGCAGGTCAATCTCTGTCAAGCTCTTGCATCCAATAAATGCACCCTTTCCAAGCTCGCGCAGATTTTTTGGTAAATCAATTGAAGTCATATTATAGCAGCCGGCAAAAGCGGCGTAGCTAATTTCCTCCACTGTGTCGGGAATTACAACCTTTCCCGTAATATCCGTACGGTAATAGAATGCAAACGGCGCAATCACGGTTACGGTATATCCGTCTATCGTCTCGGGAATTACAAGGTCACCGTCAATTTTGCCCTCAAAATTCGTTATACGACAGGTACGGCCGTCCTTGTGTACTTGGTATGAAAATTTTGGATCCTTTGGAATATACGTGCTCGAGACGACCTCGTAGGAAAAGTCTGTAGTTTCGCCCGTGTACTCATATCTTCCTTCAGCAAGTGTCGGGTATTCCGTAATATAAAATTCGTTATCAATTGAGTACAGATAGTGAGGCTCATCGTAGCTAAAGTTAAGTCCGCCATTATTCAAGAATGTTTGTTCAAAAAAGCTCTCAACATCGGGGCTTTCATCCCAGCCAAGAGGCGATGCGTTGGTCATATCAAATCTATACCATTCGCCATTCTCCATTTGTACAAGATTCCATGCATGCGCCACGTTATGCACTTGTATACAAGGAATGTTCATCTCATCACAGAGAACCTTTACAACATCTGCGTAGCCGTCACAAATGGCAATGTTTTGGATTAAAACCCCATAAGGCGAGACATCATACTCAATACCGCGGTCTATAAGATCATTGGGAAATCTTAAAAGAATCTCCTCATATTTGTTCGTGTAGCTGTTGACCTGATCCAGATAAGGATCGTAAAACGTGTTGGAGATTATATAGTGTGCCAGCTTATGCAGTTTCGTGTAGCGATCACCGTCTCCAATGGTATTAACGATCTGTTCTATACGGGCATTAGCTTGCGCTTCGACGTCATCGGTTAAAACATGGGGATGATCAATGTCTACAATTAGCCGAAAGTTTTGCGGATCCGTTGTATCACAACTATAACCAAAAGATCCCATTTTAAGGCTGTACATGGGGTGATCTGCACATAACGCCATCTGGGCTACGGTTATATCATCCATTAATTTATAATAGTCCTCCTCAGTTGAGCCCGCAGGGAGAAGATGTGACCAATCGTATCGATGCTGACCTGTCTCACCCGTAAAATTATCGATATATTCTTTAATATGATTATAGCACCACTGCTGACGCTCTGTGATACGGTCATAATAATACGAATCCGTGACGTCAAGCTGCTCTGCTTCCGTAGAATCATACTCCACAGGCTCGGTCTCCGTAGAAACCGCAGAAATAGGCAGCACTATAGACGCCATCAATGCAATAAAACAGGCAAAAACGGTAATTGAAAAAATTATTTTTTTCATAAGCGTTATCCTCCCGAACATTTTTTACATAAATAACCTATAATTATTATAGCATACAACCTCCGATACTGCAATAAAAATTTTCAATACAAAGCGGAATTTTATGTTATCAGGCTCGAACCATGCGACTTGCTTCGGTCTGACGACCTCGCTTGAGCTTTGCAAGCAAAGCAACACTAGCCAATATAGTGAGAACCAGCGACATTTCACCAAGGGACAAGCCCTTGGTTATGATGCGCTGGTGAAGAGCACAGCGGGAGAGATACAAAAAACCACCCAACAGGGTGGTTTTTTGTGGGCTCATAGTATAAAAATGCAACTTGCATTTTTGCAAAAGATTTACCGTTTCAAAATGTGAATCGGTATAATAGACTATAAAGGCAAGAGATCATTCTCCACCAGTACACTCAAAAAAGTTTCCGACAGCACAAACGCCTCTTCCTGTTCAACATAATACCATTTTTCATCTATTTTACAAATTCTTAGCGAGACCGTTAACCTTGGGTAATCCTTCACATAAAAGCGAATTCTTGTGTCATAATTTTCCTTACCTTCAATGTGTGTTTTATAACTAACCTCTTCTGTTTTAATAAAGGCCGACGAAAAATCAAACTCATGATCTGTATCTTGTAGCACATAACATAAGGGAGATTGGTACAAATCTTCCCTCAAATATACAAAAGACGCCAATGGGTAGGAGTTTGTGCCTGCTATATAATCAGCATTTTCAACCGCATTTGCATAATATTTGGAATTCGGAAAAAATGGGAAGTTACTTGTTTGCCCCAGAAGTACGTCTTCCTTTGTAAGGTCAAAGTAGAAATTTCCGTTGAACTCGTCAATCAAAATATAATTTTTTCCATCAAAAACAAACGTACCTTTATCGCTCCCCCGCAAAAAACCGTCAACAGGCTCAATAATATCACCGGAAATAGTATACGACAAAGCACTTAAAGCACTACATGAACATAGATTTATACAGACAAATAATATTGTTGCAATTAAAACAAATTTTTTCATTATTGCACCGCCTTTCTTTAATTCATTATATCACACACACTATATGGTGTCAAGCTAATTGAACCAGCGACATTTCACCAAGGGGCAAGCCCTTGGTTATGACGCGCTGGTGAAGAGTCCGGCAAGGAGAGATACGAAAAAAGCAGGTAGGCAAATGCCTACAGCTCGAACCATGCGACCACACCTCAAAACTTTTGTTTTGAGGTAAACATCACCGGTGTGAGAGCCCAGCAGGGGGAGCCACAAAAAAACCACCCTATTGGGTGGTTTTAGTGGCTCCCCCTGCTGGGCTCGAACCAGCGACATCATGATTAACAGTCATGCGCTCTACCGTCTGAGCTAAGGAGGAATATAAACATTATCTCCAAGTAGAGATAATATTAAACAGCTAAATCAATTGACTTAGCTGTTTATGTGTGTCGGCAATGACCTATTTTCCCGGCTCGTCTCCAAGCAAGTATTTTCGGCTCAGCAGAGCTTAACTTCTGTGTTCGGAATGGGAACAGGTGGACCCTCTGCGGTAATATCACCGACTAGTTGCTTCCCTTTTATGAGAAGCGGAGTATCAGCGATGACCTATCTTCCCGGCTCGTCTCCAAGCAAGTATTTTCGGCTCAGCAGAGCTTAACTTCTGTGTTCGGAATGGGAACAGGTGGACCCTCTGCGGTAATATCACTGATTGTTGGTGCACCTTCGGGGACTCGAACCCAGGACCCACTGATTAAGAGTCAGTTGCTCTACCAACTGAGCTAAAGGTGCATAGTACCTTTCGGCGCTGTTAACTTCCAATCGAAAATAGGTAAAGAATGAGTCAGAAAAAGAAACTCAAACTTTAAGAACCCTCAAGGAAATATCCTTGAAAGAGGTTCAAGCCCTCGGTCTATTAGTATCGGTCAGCTGAATACATTACTGCACTTAC
>JAZRCL010000031.1:0-1866 GCA_045659745.1 Eubacteriales bacterium | reverse complement strand
GCTATCACAAGCTCATCGGGATTATTGGTTACGGGATTTACAGTAAAAGCAACACCCGCAAAGTCGGCATCCACCATCTCCTGAATGATAACTGCAATCTTTATATTGTCAGTATCAAGCCCGTTTGCCTTCCTGTATTGGATAGCCACATCTGAAAACGCGCTTTTGTATACCTCTTGTATATGCTCGTACACGTCAGCGGCAGAAACATTCAAAAACGAACGGTGAATTCCAGCAAAGCTCGCATTTCCAGAATCCTCGTCTATTGCCGAGCTTCTGACGGCGTAAAGCGTTTTCCCGTCCAAAACCGATTTTAGCTCTTGCTTTAACTGCTCATTTAATTCTTCCTCTTTTTCAAAGTAAGAGGAGGGCACGACAAAGAGTGGCGGTGTATTGCGCACGTTCAAACTCAAAAGTGCAAACGCCTTTCCACCTATATCCTCTATACTTGTTGCTTTGTTTATCAGAATCATAGATCTCTCCTGTGTCGTTTATATACTATCAAGATAACGTCCGATATTATAAGTATCGGTACTATAACATACAACCAAGGGTTCGGAGCAAAAAATGACAACACAACGGTTATAACGACAGTAGGCATAAAAAGCGGCTTTATAACATCTCTGTATTGATCATTTATTAAAAACTGCAATAATATGACCAAAAGAGAAATCATCATAGGATAGGCTTTTGCTATCAATGTCAAAGACAAAAATGCCAACACGCAAGAAGCGCCCATCGCCATAAGTATTCCTTTATGTATTGGCGCTTTCCCCTTGGCTCTGTCACTTTCGTAATCTCCTATGTCGTCGCAAATGCGAATAAGATAGGACAAAAGCACCGACAGCCAAAGCCCCATCCCGATATATTGGAAACCTTCTCCAAATATAAGATAAATTATTGAATATAAAACAACAGCTACCACAAGCGGCATACCGTAGCGTTTTATTAGAATCATACTACCACCATCTCTTTGAGTAGATCTTTGCTCCAAGCAAGGTCAGTGTGTAAGAAAGTCCCGCATATTTGCAAAACATCTTAAGTTCCTTTTTGGCAAGAGTCTTATCTATCGGCTCTGCCATTTTTTGTATCGCGTCAGACTTTTTAAGTACCCCTTGATTTATCATTACCGAATATTCGGGCATCAGATGTGAGCGCCTTGCCATAAGATTTTTCAGATACAAAGCACCGTGATGTATCAAGCAGTCAAAATGCTCCTCCTCGGACTCAACACGCCAAGAGGTGTGCTTCTCAAGAAAGCTCACTATCTCTTTGTGGTCGTATTGATGATACAAAAAGTATGCCAAAAAATCACGGTATCCCTTTGTTTGAGTATCGGGCAGCAGCTTTTCCTTTATCTCGCTTGCCAGCTTTTTATCAACAAGCATATCTATCTTACCTATTATCTCACTGTAAAGCTTGTCAAGATCCACCTCGTTTTCGTCAAGTCCGGAATCGATAAATGGGCGAAAAACATCATCGTGGCTGTCAGAGAGTCCGCGAAACATCTGATATGTTGATCTGCCGTGAATACCCACCTTGGCATTTACCTTAGAGGCATAATTTATCATAACGGCATAGCCGAGAAATGAGCAAGCGATACAAGGCGAAAAATAATGACCGACGATATACTTGTACATTCGTCTGAGAAGCTCCATATCACATTCCACATATTCATGCTCCACACCAAGCTCAGCTATAAGTCTGTCTATTTTCGCTCTTGCCTCTGCAGACATAAAGCCGTTATCCAAGGTGTACGCCTTGACCTTCAATCCATATTCCTTTACAAGCTTGTATAAAACGTAGGTCGAATCCTTTCCACCTGAAAAGCCCAGCGCCACGTCATAGTCGTACTCCCCTTCTCGA
>JAZRCL010000030.1:0-12253 GCA_045659745.1 Eubacteriales bacterium | reverse complement strand
CCACAGAACGACATGGCTACGATCCGACTTCCCAATTATGAAGCTCCTGTTGTATCCACCAACAAGGCTGACTTTAACACGATAGAAACCACTCAAAGCAGCGGCGGAGAATCAGGCTACACAAAGACCTTCACAACCGCTAATGGTTGGACAACAATAAATACAGCTATACAGGTTGGCGGTTCTGCCGTTTCTAACCCTGCATTCCCCGTAATAGGCTCCGATAACTCCTCCAAGGCAGTCTGCCTTAACGGTAAGACATCTGCACCCGGTAAGCTTACCTCCCCCACACTCGCGGGCGGCATTTCCGTGCTTGATCTCAAATACACAAAGATGTTCACGGACACAAAGCTTTCCATTACAATAACCATCACCGAGCTTTC
The DNA here is from genome assembly GCA_045659745.1 of Eubacteriales bacterium. Lineage (GTDB taxonomy): Bacteria > Bacillota > Clostridia > Oscillospirales > CAG-272 > SVTX01. The sequence continues at coordinate 11,870 of JAZRCL010000030.1, read as the reverse complement.
CACAGGCAAGAAATACACACAGACTGTTGAAAGGACCGCAGACAAGGACGATAAGTACACTGTTTGGGAATACACGTGGGAGCTTGATACCCCCGTCGTTGGCAATTTCACTATTGAGATAGTAAATAACTGTCCCTCCGGCACGGATAGCAACAAGGACCGCTTTACAATATTGAGCCTTGAATGGTCAAACTCTACGTCCGGCGGCAACGGCGGCAACAGTGGTGATAGCGGAGAGACTCCCGCTTGTACTCACGAAAACACCAAAACTAACACTGTAAAGGCAACCTGCACAAAGGACGGCTCCGAAACTGTAGTATGTAATGATTGCGGAGAAACTATTAGCACGACTGCTATTTCCGCTCTCGGACACGACTTCGAGAACGGAACCTGTGGAGTCTGCGGCACAGCTGATCCCGATTATGACGAGGGTGGCGATAATCCCGTGGTTGACACGGAGATAACTGTAACAGCAAAATATGAAGCTGGCACTACCGGAAATATGACCGAGGGCAATAATGCAGAAACGTTAGGTCTTGATGCAGCTCTCTTTACCGTTACCGCAAACAAGGGCTCTGCATCAAATATGGTAGGTCTTAATAAAGATGGTGACTTCAGATTGTATTACAACGCGAGCGGTGGCAATACACTTGTCTTTGAAATAGCTGCGGGATACAAAATAAGCTCAATTAAGATTACGTTTACAGGAAATTCTTATTCCAAGTGTAGTGTCATCGTAAACGGTAGCGTTGTAGCAACCGGCGGCTCCTCTACGACACTTGAGGCAAATATAAACGCTTCCTCCTTTACTCTTGGAAATGCCAATACTTCTAATGCTCAAGTTAGAATAAAGAGCATTGAAATCACGTACGCCTCAAGTGGAAATGTGGGCGGCAATGGCGGAGAGACTCCCGATTGTACTCATGAAAACACCAAAACGAACACCGTAGATGCAACCTGTACAAAGGACGGTTCCAAGACCGTAGTATGTAATGATTGCGGAGCAACTATTAGCACGACTACAATTCCCGCAACCGGACACACCGAGGCTAATGCAGCGGGCAAGTGTGACAATTGCGGAGAGACTATTTCGAGCGGTGGCTCCGAATCCGGATATGTTAAGGTGACCAAGGCAGAGGATTTCACAAGCGGAACGTACGTTATAATTACCTCTACTGGCGTAGGCCTGGGAGAATACGATAACAAGTGGGTTACTACCGCTACTCCCACAGTTGTTGACGGAGTCGTAACCGATGCCGCTGGAGCAACATGGACGCTTACAGTGAGCGGCTCCTCCGTAACACTCAAGGACTCTAAGGGCAACTTCATTAAGCCCGCGAGCGGTAACAGCAATGGTATTCAGACGGGCTCCTATAATTGGGCTTGGGAAATGAACGCAAACGGTCTTGTCACCTTTAAAGGCACGGGATCTGATACAACCACGCTGGCCTCAAATGCCGGTAGCGAAGGAAAATTCCGCGCTTATAAGAATTCCACAGTTTCCGGCAATGCAAACGGTTATCCCTTCGAGTTTGTGGTATACAAGCTTGTAGGATAAAATAATCTATATCAACTAAATTCAGCACGCGCCCTTAGGCGCGTGCTTTTTTCACAAAAAAAGAGGAGCTATTGCTCCCCTTTTGTGTTGGTGCGGGCGACAGGACTTAGAACTCTCACCTCGCGTAGCTCGGTGGCAGATTCTGCGCAACCTATCACTTGCACCAACACAAAAAGGAGGGATAAACCCTCCTTTTTGTGTTGGTGCGGGCGACAGGACTTGAACCTGCACACCGGTTGGCGTAAGATCCTAAATCTTATGCGTCTGCCAATTCCGCCACGCCCGCGAATTTATGAGTGGGCTGGCGGAATTAGTCCGCACACGCCCGCGAATTTATGAGTGGGTTTGCGGAATTAGTCCACACATACCCACGAGTGAATTTATTGTATCACGAAAAGCCATAAATGTCAAGATGAAACTCAAAAAAAGCCTTCTCAAAAAGCAAAAAGCCTTTCGCAAGGAAAGGCTTTTTTGTGTTATTCAAGCGTTATAGTACCGTCAATTACAATTGCCGCCAAAGGTGCGTCGTTATACGTTCCGTTGAAGTACCAGATAGCGTAAACGGGTACCTCTTTCTGTTCACCCGACACGGTAAAACGGTGAGACGAAAGAGTAAACGTCGTTTTCTCCGTCCCGCTGTAATTTATCGCCTCGGTCGCGAAATAATAATTTTCATCGCCTATTTTGAGATAGTTGGAATTGCCACGAGCAGTGACGTTGAGAGAATAGCTCTCAAGCTTCAAGGTCGCGTCAACCGTATAGCTGCCATTTTCGTTCTTTGCCACGTCGTACTCAAGTATCATATTGAGCTGTGTACCCGTGTCAGAGCGAAGATACTTGATACCCTCGGGTGTACCGTCGGGCTTTGACGTTCCCTGCTCTGTGGGAGATTCGGTATTCTTCTCCGTGGGCACTTGAATCTGCTCCGTGGGTTTTTCCGTGGGCATCTCGGTGGGTGTATCCGTCTGGCTACCGGTATCATTAGTTTCCGCAGAAGGTCCACAGGACACGAGAGAAACTGCAAGCAACAATGCTGTCAAAATAAGAGATAAAGACTTTTTCATAAGCTCCTTACTTAAAGCTATCGGCAAATGCTGTTGCTAAAGCGTCGCATCTTTCGTTGTAGGGATGACCCGCGTGCCCCTTGACCCACACAAACGTAACCTTGTGTATCTCAAGAAGCTGGAGTAGCTTTTCCCAAAGGTCGGGATTGAGCGCAGGAGATTTGTCCGCGCGTCTCCATCCCTTTTCTCTCCAAGACACCGCCCAGCCCTTTTCTATAGCATCAACGAGGTATTTGGAATCGGAAGTGAGAGTGACCTCACAGGGAAATTTAAGCGCGGAGAGCGCCGAAATTGCCGCCATAAGCTCCATTCGGTTGTTGGTGGTCACTGCCTCTCCCCCCGAAAGCTCTTTTTCTCTACCGTCACAAACAAGCACCGCGCCCCAGCCGCCCGCTCCGGGGTTGCCGCGGCAAGCGCCGTCTGTATATATGTCAACATGCCTCATGCTTTAAGTTTTTCCTTTCGGTAAATTTTTGTTATGTAAAGTTATTATTCCCTTATCTGACTTAAATTTTCACAAAAATCAAAAATCAGTATATTTTTATAAGCACCACGGAATAGGGACTGATATTGAGAAGCATCCGTTTTTTCATGCCCGAAAGCTGGATGGAGTGACAAAGCTCCATATTCTTTACTCCGTCGAGCATATAAATGTCCGCCGTGTAAAATCCATCGGGGATATTGTCAAGTCTGAGGTCAATGCTCGTACATCCGTCATGGGCAGAGAGCATAATATATGCGCTTGATTCGTCCTTCGCAGCCGCAGCATAAATTCCGGTATGCGCAAAGCCAACACTCTGTTCGCTTATGCATATTAAACTATCCTCAGCACCTGCAAGAGTCGAAAAGCTCTCAAGCGCAAAGTACGGCTTCCGTGGCAGGCCAAAGCTATCGCAGATAGAACACCACCGGCTTCCACTCTCTGCATTATACAAACAAGCGACCTTTATTTCGGGATATTCAAGCATCTTCAAAAGTCCCGACGCAACAAATGCCGCGCCCTCAATAGAGCGTTGTTTATCAAATATCTCTTTTCTCTCTGCCCCCGTGTCTGAGGAAACAGAGTTCATAATTGCCAATGCCTTCTGCTTGGACTGACTCTCGGGCAAATACGCCCACTCGCATGCTATAAGCTCGGCATCTGCATAGCCGGAATTTTTAAGCACACCAAGATACTTTTCTATCTCATCGCCCATCTCCTCGGGGGAGCCTGCATAAAGCGACACGCTCACAAAATCCACGGGCGTGTTCTTTTTCTTGCAGTATTTTATAAAGTCGCGAAAGAACTGTCCGCAGCCCGAAAAGCCCATGCCGCCGACCTTTATGGTGTCGTCGTAAAGCTTTATTCCGTTTGCAATTCGAGTATAAAGCTCGAATATCTGAGAGTCGGTATTTTTCTCCCTAACCGTCTGCATATCAACATGCGAGAATATCTCAAAGCACTTTATTCCGAGCGCAAATCCCCCGCAGAAATAGTCGTTATAATGTCTTATTATATTGACGCAAATCGCGGTCAGCTTGTCAAGGTTTTCGGGGAGTATGAGCATATGCTCGGGAGTGTCAAAATCAAAGCTCTCACCGAGTCTGTATATTATCTGCGCACCCGTACTCACTGCCGCTAAAATATGCCTGTCCGTCTCACGGAAAAAGTAATTTTTAGGATCTCGCTCGTCAGCGTCAAAATTGGGGAATATTTTAGAAATATCCACCGCGTACCCACTCCTCGCGCCCTCGGTCTTATCAAATCTTATGTAGGGCACTTTGGCCTTTTTGATGAGCGCCGAGATATCGGCATACTGCGACACAGGGCCGTTGCAAACTCCGTGCAGACTGTTTATCTTGCCGCCTGTTGCATCAAGGTTTACCTTGACAGTCGCGACCTGGGGCTTTTCTTTATTTTTGGGGGCTGCAGGCTTTTCGTGAGCTATCTGCTCGGCCTGAATTTTAGACTGTTCAGGCAGCGTCCCCCCCTCGCTCGAAAGCTCACTTAAGCGTTTTTTCTGTTCCTGTTCATACAGCGCGGCTCTCTGCCCTGCGCTGAGAGTGTTTTTGGGTTTCGGTTTTCTTGGCATATCCAATCTCCTTAAAACTTAATATCCCGACGCGAAACCCTCAAAACTTAAAACGCCCAGTTTCCGTTTTTGAAGATCTCGAATCTTTCTCCGTTCTTCTTGATGCCGACGATAGACATATCGGCAGTTCCTATCATAAAGTCAACGTGAATGGTAGAGTCGTTAACTCCCATTTCCTTCATTTCCTCATTTGTGTACTTGTCGTAGTCTTTGACCGCATTGGTAAAGCCTCTGCCTATTGCGAAATGGCAGGACGCGTTCTCATCAAACAATGTCTCGTAGAACATAATTCCGCTGTTCTGAATAGGAGAGTCGTGGGGCACGAGCGCGCACTCGCCGAGCATTGCCGCTCCCTCGTCCATTCCGATCATCTCGAGAAGCAGTGCCTCGTTCTTTTCAGCCTTTGCCTCAACAACTCTTCCTCCCTCAAAGCGCATACTGAAATTATCGATTATCTCGCCATTATAGGAAAGAGGCATGGAGGAATAAACGATTCCCTCGCACACGCCTGCCTTGGGAGTTGTAAATACCTCCTCGGTGGGAATGTTGGGATTGAAATACTCATTGGTGCCGAGAGTGTACTCTCCGCCGCCGAGGAATATACCCTCAGCCATAAGTCCGACCTTGAGGTCTGTACCATTGGACGCCTTATATTCAAGAGCAACAAGTCCTGCCTCATTGAGTATTCTGCATTTTTCTGCAAAGCTTGCATTGTGCTTATCCCACTCCGCGATGGGATCAAGGAGATTGCCGTCCTTGTCAATTACGCGCGACGTGTAAAGTATCGCCTCCCAGAGCTTTTCAAGAGCGACTGACGCGCGAACGCCCGGGAATACCATCTTTGCCCAAGCCTCACCGGGAACTGCCGCGATGCACCACTTGTACTTGTTGTCCATCTGATCTCTATAAGGCTTTATGACCTTCATTTTTTCCTTCATCGCGTTTGCGTACTTTTTCTGGTCAATGCCCTTGAACGCGTTGGGGTCATCAGAGAGAAGATATATCATAGCGGGATTTTTCTCCAAGCGGTACTTGAGTCTTTCCTCCTCAAACGTCTCAACCTTGCCAAGTACAGCGGGCTTCATGTACTTTATATTAGTCTTGCTGACTGCGGGATAGCTCCAATCAACTATTACCTTCTGCGCGCCTGCGCGGTAGCATTCCTCAACTACCATATTCACAAACTCGGGCTGATCGAGTCCCGCGTTGATTATTACAATGTCCTTTTTTCTTACCGATACGCCCGAACGAGCGATAAGCTTTGCATAAGCCTTAAGTACTGTCTTTTTCATTTTGATTTTCCTTTCTCAAATTGGCATTCATCTTTTAGTTATACAATTGATCTGAACGAGTGAATTTTGTCTGTGCTTGCGTATGATTATATCAAGTATAAGTCCTATCGCAAAGAATATGATTGCAGCAAGGATCGTCACCGTAGAAACTATCAGTGTTGGCAAACGGTAAACCATTCCTGTGCTCAGAAATTCTACGAATACGGACGTGAACATTCCTGCGCCGACTAGGAAGAGCACCGCCGCAATAAGACCGAAGAATATCATAGGTCTGTAATTTTTGAACATTCTGAATATAGTTCCAATCACGCGCACGCCGTCCTTTATTGTGTTGAGCTTGGAAACACTTCCCTCTGGTCTGTCTCTGTACTGCACGGGTATCTCGCGTATATTGAACTTTTTGTCAAGCGCGTTTATAGTCATTTCGGTCTCGACCTCAAAGCCCGCGCTCTCAATGGGCATGAGCTTTACAAAGTCGTAGCTGAACGCTCTGTATCCCGTCATTATGTCCTTGACGTCGCCTGAGAAAAGCTTATTGATAAGCCAACGTACAAGCTTATTTCCAAAATTGTGAAAAGCTCGCTTATTTTCGACAAAATACGTGGACGAAAGACGGTCGCCTATTACCATATCCACGTCCTCCTCAAGAACCAGCCTTGCCATCTCACGAGCGTGCTCGGCTGGGTACGTATCGTCGCCGTCCGCCATAATATAGCAGTCAGCATCTATCTGACGGAACATACTACGGATTACGTTTCCCTTTCCCTGGCGGTACTCGTTTTTAACAACCACGCCCTCAATAGACGAGGCAATTTCCGCAGTTCTGTCGGTGGAATTATTATTATAGACATATATAGTAGCCTCGGGAAGCTCGCGCTGAAAATCCCTCACTACCTTCTCAATAGTCTGCTCTTCATTATAACACGGTAAAAGAACCGCTATTTTCTTATCAGTCACCTTTTATCCTCCATTCTGCCCGAACAGGTCGGGCAATCAGATTTTATCAATACCAGAACAAATACGGCATTGCATCGCAGATATCTCCCACACGCATTATCAGCGTGCTCTGATATATAACCATAGCTATAACGCATACGAAAAGTCCTGCCCGTATGACGTATCTATGCTTGTCTCCCTTGACATTATTTATTATTGCCAACAATATCAGCGCCGCAGACAGATAAAGCATAAGCGAGAAATCCGCAAAATAACGCTGAAGTATTCCCGCAAACTGCGCGTCAAGCAAGGGAGTAATAATGCCTATCGCGGCAAGTATCAGGACAGGCGCGTACACCTTGTCCTTTTTGAGTATTTTCTTTATAAACGGTATCACGAATATAAGAAGCAGAAGCGGTGAGTATGCAAATATTCCTCCGTAGGTGCTTTCTCTTATCGTGACTCCCATATAGCTGGAATCAAAGTCCGCAAAACGAATAAACGGGAAGCTCGACGTCATTTTGGGAAGCTGGAAAAGATAGGAATACGCCGCGGGGAGCATTCTATCCCATACAAATCCTCGTGACGTCATATCGTTTGTCGTCAGGTTGTAATTTGCACCAAAGTCAAACGGCGAATCAAAACGGCTGTAATTATACCACATAATGCCTGCCGCAATTACTATATACGGTAGAGCAAATGCGAGCGCATTTTTGATCGACGTCTTTTTGAATGTTCTCTTTTCTTTGTATGCAAGAATTATCTCACCCACAAAGAAAGGAATAGCCAACGCCGAGAACAAAAGCAGATTGGGTCGGCAGCCCGCAACAAGCGCCATACAAAGCGAGCCCAACGCAAGCTTTAACACACGCAGCTTCTTGTTGTTAAGCGCGGATAGCCACAAGGAAAGTCCGCACACCGTGAATGCAAGCGCCGCCATTATCGGAACGGAATACATATCTGCATAGGACGCCATAAACAATAGTCCGCTTCCGTTTATGATCAAAAGCGAGATTATAAGGTAGGAAATATAAGATATACTCATATTCGGGAAATAACGCTTGATAACCTGCTTTACGAATACAAAGCAGCTTATGATAAAGAGTATAGCAAATATAAACAACGCTATATCGTTGGGAAGATCATTACCCGTAATTACTTGATAAGGCAGATATGTCAAAAGACACGGAACAACGCCGAAATAGACGTAGTAGCGTCCACCGTAGAGCGCCGCATCCCAATAATAATACTTGCCCTGCGCATAACGCGCCGCGTAATCGTAGGGGTTTTCCATTTCCAAAAGAAACTGCGGAACCTCCTCCTCAAGATACAACTGCCCTTTAAGGAAGGAATTCGCAAGCTCCTGATACTGAGCCTGATGCTTTGAAATAAGGTTCAGATAATGCGACGACGAGGAAATGATAAGAAATATCATCAGTATCTCAAGCGCCGCGACTATCGTAGTCATACAGAATTGTCCGCCCGAATCACTCAATTTGATTTGGTGCGCGGGACTCGACGGAGATATAAGATACAGCAAAAATGCTACGGCGAAAATCAAAAGCATACGCCCCATATTAAAATCAAAGGGCTTAGGAGCGTTTGCGGTCACACTGTGAACGTACATCTGCGCTTCAACGGATCCGTCCGGAGTTATTGTGATCCTGAGCTTGTCCGACGTGCCGCGAAGCTGCATGGGGATGTACTGTGACGCTCCGCTACAAACCTTGCGGGACGGAATCGACGATATATAAAGCTCGTTGGCGTTGTCCGTCGCCTCGATCTTCACCGTGTACGGAATTGCCTTGCCCTCAGAGTTCACCATTCCAATGCCAACGAAAAGATTTTTGATATCAACGGAAATGTCCGTCACCTCAAATCTCGCGGAGGTGTTTTTGTTTATTTGATAAATATCTCCTTCCACCTGCTCCGAGGCAACCACCTTGCCGAGATGCTTGAATTCAATCTCTTTATATTCGTGTGACTGGATTGCGCGGGAGTTGAAGACAAATGTTTCGGACGCAAGCACGCAGAAAAGGCATATACAAGCAGCCCAAAGTATTTTGCCTGTGCCTCGTTTGCTTTTGAATATTGTAAAAAGCACCGAAATTAGTACCACACACAGACCTATGCCAATAAATATGAGAAGCTTGTACCACGTCACGTTCAGCACGGCGAAGAAATCATAATTTACCGCTGAAAACAAAATAATGGAAGCTATCAAGTCAATTACAAGTTTTTTCCCAAAACACCAGCTCAGAATATTCTGCTTGAACTTAAAATTTTCTCTGTCAAGCGGATACTCTGCACCAATGGCAAGTCCTATTATCAAAATAATACCGAGTGCTAAAAGCATACGTAAAAATCTCCCCAAAACTATCAGATGTACTTACAAATGAAAATTATTTACCATTTTATATTGTACCATATATTGCTATGCTTGTCAAGAAATTTCGCTCGACTCAAGGCGTGCGCTTCCCTTTTCAATATATAGAAAAAATACGCCGCCCCGCCTATTGGCAGGACGGCACGTAATGTGAATCAAATTTTATTCAGATTATTTTGCCTGAATGGAATTTTCGTAGCTCTCGATCATCTTCTTAACCATCTGACCGCCGATAGAGCCTGCCTGACGAGCTGTGAGGTCGCCGTTGTAGCCGTTGTTGAGGTTTACGCCAACTTCGCTTGCTGCCTGCATCTTGAACTGCTCAAGAGCCTTCTTAGTATTCTTGTTTGCCATAACTGTTCTCCTTGTACCCACATGGGTGTCATTCGTTTATTCATCTATCTAAATCGAGCCGCGCCGCAGATCAGACCAAAAAACCTCGTTATCTGCGCCGCGCGATTTTCATTATCCCGTTCGCTTGATAAGTATGTTTTTTCGACCGCTTTGCGTCTCTGTTATTATTTTGCACGGCACTTTTATTTATATGAATGGCAAAATAAGGTTTTGAGAAATAGGCAAAAATTCAAAAATTCATTTACTTTTATAAGTAAAACAAAGCCTCCTTCTCAGGAGGCTTTGAGATTTAATGTGCGATAATGTAGTGCAATAAAATTAACTATTGATAATTGTGGTACACATAGATTAAGCTCGTTGGAATTATATTAACATAAATGCCATTTGCATCATAGGTCACCGTGTACTGAACAATTGATGTCACTGTTACTTACTTGAACATTGCTTCAGCAAACCACGTACCAAGCTCCCACATAGATTCACTGTCATAGTGAACAGTATCATCAGGTTTGAAAGTCAAAGAACTCGTATCAAACAAGATAGAGTTGCTGATACCGGCATTGGAGTTAGTTTCTGAAGTGTTCGTGACAGGATTCCAATAAGTAACTGCGTTATCTTTCTTCTGGTCGTTTACACCATCAGGCTTATCCTCAGCAAACGGAACGCTGAAAGGGTTGCCCTGATAAGTATAACTACCATTGTTAGCATAAAACCAAGTGTTAAGTTCTTCGTTATATGCAGCTATCTCCGCATCCACAAACTTGATATCCTCGCCATTTTTGCTGGTTGTGTAACTCGCAAACGAAGTTCTGATATCGTTTACGAGTGTCTGCTCAAGGCCGGCATAGTTTGAAGCCCAGTTTCCCGCCATATCACCAGCCTCGGACTCACCCTGCATCCACATAAAGGCGCGAACATTGATATTTTCACCGCCGTGAGTAGCTGCGATAGATGTCAAAGCCTCACCGACATAAGTATGCATAGCATCTGCAAGGAAGACACTTTCGCCATTGAGAGTGACAGTGCGGTCGACCGTGCCATCATACCAGTCACCATTAAGCAGAGACCCCGCGGCGGTATACTTAATGATGTACCAAACCTGATCCTTGGTGTTTTCATTTGTCGCCAGATACTGCGCAAGGGCAAGCTCCGGCCCGAAAAGCATAGCATTGGGGCCACCAACACCGGGGGCAAAATTGTCAAATCCAGTATATGTTGTCTCGGAAATAGTCTGCCAAGTGCCAGAAGTAACATCGGAGTCTGATGCATTGCCGAGGTTGACATAACGAATTCGGATATTTGAGAAATCAGTATCCTTAACAAGGTTGTTGATATCATCAGTATATGGGGCTACACCGTAAGCATTTGACTGGCCTGCCAAAATGATGACATTTGCCATCTCGTTAGAAAGATCGGTGTCTGCAGTTGAGTGCCAATAGATCGTCCAGGTGGTAAGTTTCTGAAGACCGTCTGCAAGCACGGAAACAAAGGTGATAGTATGCTTGCCAGTAGAGAGATTCAAGGAATTTAGATCAAAGTTAAAGAAGAATCTCTTGGCGTACCGACCGCCATATCCGGCGGTGTTAACCGGATTCTCTGCATCCGCAAACTTCTCTTGGACACGTAGAGTGGATGTGTTGCCGTCAATGTAAAAGCCAAACTGATTGAAATCCGTATCATATCCAACCCAACCGGAGAACCAAATTGTATCTGCAAGCTGTGCGTTGTTGATTGTTACTTCGCCAGCATTGCTGTCAACAACAAGTCCATCGCTCAAAACCGTATAAGAGGCGGTCAATCCATCACCGTAATCTCTGTGGCCGACGCCCGTTTCTGCAAATGGGATCCTGCCCTCATAACCGCCCCTAATTGAGAAATATTCAAAATGCAGACCAATATTTCCACCTTTATTAGCATATTCACCCACCACCGTACTCACGCTGTAAGTAGCAAAGGTTGCGGTTGCTGTATTACCATTGTAGGTATAGGAAACTGTTCCGTTATGAGTACCCGATGTAGTAAAGTCTTCATTATCAAATTTAACTGTAAAATCGCTTACCCACTGCACTGAATCGTCAGAGTAAACTGCAGCGACGAGAATATCTTCCTTTTTGAAGGTCTCATTCTTTGCTATATCGTATGCGTTCTTTTGGGGCACTACAACGATACTCTTTATAGCAATATTGTTTGTAAGCTGCGAAGACAAAA
>JAZRCL010000029.1:0-15076 GCA_045659745.1 Eubacteriales bacterium | reverse complement strand
GTCCGAGCTTTCTGTAAACTCCCTTGTCAACAGACGACACGATAACCGACGTGTGCGCCTCACAGCCGCGGAGCTTGGGAAGCTGCTCCATAGCGGTCGCCGCGACGGGATCCGTCGTCGCCGCAATAGCAAGCGCGATAAGTATCTCGTCGGCGTGAAGTCTCGGATTGCGATTGCCTAGATTGCCTATTTTGAGCTTCTGAATAGGCTCGATTATTTCAATGGGCAACAACAGATATGCGTCGTCAATTCCACCGAGCTTTTTAAGCGCGTTAAGAAGTGCCGCGGCAGACGAGCCCATAAGCTTTGACGTCTTTCCTGTCACTATTCCATCGGGAAGCTCTATAGCTGTTGCAGGCTTTCCTGTTTCCTCTGCCTTTTTGGCAGACGCAATAACTACCTGTCTATAGTTTCCGTCAATTCCGACCTGATTCATTATGAGCTCTGCCTTATAAATCTCCTCGGCATCGGCGTTTCCGTTTCTCTTGCGGCACAACGCGTTATAATAACGTCTCGCAATCTCTGTCTTTGACGCTTTTGCAACAGCTTCCTCGTCAAAAATACAGTAGCCCGCCATATTTACTCCCATTTCCGTGGGGGATTTATAGGGGCATTCGCCGTAGATCTTGTCAAAAATAGCCTTAAGCACGGGGAAAATCTCAATGTCGCGGTTGTAATTTACCGCGGTCTGTCCTGTCGCTGCAAGGTGATAGTGGTCTATCATATTGACGTCATTGAGATCAAGAGTTGCCGCCTCGTACGCAACGTTTACGGGGTGCTTGAGAGGCAGATTCCACACGGGGAAGGTCTCAAATTTTGCATATCCCGCCTTGATTCCGCGCTTGTTGTCGTGATAAAGCTGGGAGAGGCAGGTCGCCATTTTTCCGCTTCCGGGACCGGGGGCTGTCACAACGACAAGCGGTTTTGTGGTCTGTATATATTCGTTAGCACCGTATCCCTCGTCGCTGACAATCTTTGAAATGTTTGAGGGATAGCCCTCAATGGGATAGTGCTTGTATGCAGGAACACCAAGATTTTTAAGTCTCTTGATAAACGCGTCTGCGCTGGGCTGTCCGGTATACTGAGTGATAACCACGCCACATACTGAAATTCCTATCTCATTAAAGGCGTCTATAAGTCGTAGCGCATCGACGTCGTAAGTGATACCGAGATCTCCGCGAGTCTTATTCTGCTCTATTGCAGACGCGGAAACTACGATAATAGTCTCTGCATTCTCCTTCATTTTCAGGAGCATTTTTATCTTGCTGTCGGGACAGAAGCCCGGAAGCACTCTGGACGCGTGATAGTCGTCAAAAAGCTTGCCGCCAAACTCAAGATAAAGCTTGCCGCCAAATTCGGATATTCTCTCCATAATCTTTTCAGACTGAAGTCGCGTGTATTTCTCACTGTCAAATCCAATGCTATGCATAATACCCCCCGCAAGATAAATCAAATAACAAGTTATATTTTAATACATTTTTCCCTTTTTTTCAAGACTTAAATTGCCAAAACTTAAAATTTCTCTGTTTGTCACAAAGTAACGGTTTTATTTTGTGAAATATACCAACTTTAAAATATAAAACAGACGCAAAAGTATATTTTGCGTCTGTTTTTTATATCAATGGTGGAACAGTCTCATTCCTGTGAACGCCATTGCAATGCCGTACTTATCACAGCACTCGATAACTACGTCGTCACGTATAGATCCGCCGGGCTCTGCAATATACTTAACTCCCGACTTCTTCGCGCGCTCAATATTGTCGCTGAAGGGGAAGAAAGCGTCAGAACCGAGAGCGACACCGTCAATTGTGTCAAGATACGCTCTCTGCTCTTCCTTTGTGAAGGGCGCAGGCTGCTCGGTAAAGTATTTCTGCCAGTTGCCGTCAGCGCAAACGTCTTCTTCGTTCTGATTGATGTAGCCGTCAATAACGTTATCCCTGTCAGGACGTCCGAGAGTAGACTTAAAGGGCAAATTCAGCACCTTGTCGCTCTGACGGAGGAACCATGTGTCAGCCTTGCCGCCCGCAAGTCTTGTGCAATGAACTCTGGACTGCTGACCTGCGCCAACGCCGATAGCCTGACCTTCAACCGCAAAGCATACGGAGTTTGACTGTGTATATTTGAGTGTTATAAGCGCAACTACGAGGTCGCGAATAGCAGACTCGGGCATATCCTTGTTTGCGGTCACGATATTTGTAAGTATATCTGCGCTAATCTTGTAGTTGTTTCTTCCCTGCTCGAAGGTAATTCCGTATACCTGCTTTGTCTCAACCTCGGCAGGAACGTAATCGGGGTCAATCTGAACGATATTGTAGCTGCCCTTTCTCTTACCCTTGAGTATCTCAAGCGCCTCGGGCTCATATCCGGGGGCAATAATTCCGTCGGACACCTCGCGAGCTATCATTTTAGCAGTTGTGACGTCGCAGACGTCGGAAAGCGCTACCCAGTCACCAAAGGAGCACATTCTGTCTGTGCCTCTCGCTCTTGCGTAAGCGCAAGCCAAGGGAGACTCATCAAGACCATCAATATCGTCAACGAAGCAAGCCTTGTTGAGCTTGTCGGACAGGGGAAGTCCAACCGCCGCAGACGTGGGGCTGACGTGCTTGAAGGACGTGACTGCAGGGAGACCGAGAGCCTCTTTAAGCTCCTTTACAAGCTGATAGGAGTTGAACGCGTCAAGAAAATTTATGTAGCCGGGTCTGCCGTTAAGCACCTGGATAGGAAGCTCGGCGCCGTCCTGCATATAAATTTTCGCAGGCTTCTGGTTGGGGTTGCATCCGTACTTAAGTTCAAACTGATTCATTGTTCTGCCCTCCGCTTATGAGATTATTTGGAATATTTGTTTATCATTCTGCTCTCGCACTCGCCACTCTCAAGATCGATATAGCGCGCGTAGATAGAGATTTTATTGTCAGCGTCAAGGTTTTCCCATATTTCAGACACAAAATCGTCGATATTATTAGGAATTGCAACTCTCTCGGGCTCTCCACAGAAAGTGGGAATGGGATTGCCGTCGTGCTGATAGGTATGTATGAAGTGTCCAAGACCTGAAAGCGCGGGATATGAATAGGTGTATCTGTTGCAAGCAGTGCCCTCTGCGTCCGCGGATTTGAGAATGCTCATCTTGTAGGTGAAATCACCCTCGCCAAGAGTTATCATGCCGCTTATTCTGGGTGTCCAGTTAGGTCCGTCGGGCTCAAAGCAACGGGTGTCAAGCGCGTCCTCAAAGGACTTATTTTCCTTGATAAAATCATAAATGGTGTCCGTCTGGTCGCCGTTTGTGACGATGACCTTGTTCTCCCAGACCTTTACGGGAGAATAGATTATCAAAGACGGATCCTCTACCTTTGAATAATCGTAAGGATAGATTATTACCTCTCCATTATCCTTTTCAGAAAAGATTCTGTTGCGGCTATTCGCGCTTCTTCCCATTATGAAATAAGCAAAAGCTGCCTTTTTCCCGTCTGCGGTCTTACCTATCATTATGCCTCTGCCGACATAAGAGTTTCCATATACGCAATCTTTTGCGCTGTTGATCTCATAAACGCTCATTTTATTTTCTGTGAAGCTACAAGTGTTGCCTTGCGCCTCAGGTTCCTTTCTTTGAATGTTGCTTTTATATGGACGACGTCAACACGCCCAAGAATTCCAGGATCTTGGGAACAAGTATGGTCGCCGCTATCAGAATAATAGCCAGAAGTATCAAAACAATAAATATTCCCGTGAGATTTGCCCCTTTTGCGGAAAATCTCGTCTCCGCTACAAACTGCTTGTCCTCGGGGATATAATAGTGCATAACGTCAGGGTCGGGCTTAAAGGAAGGATATTTGAATTTCGGCTTTTTCTTTTCACCTGCGTGCGCTGCCTCAAACTCCTCTTTTTTTCTCTGCACCTCGGAATAGTACTCCTCTTCCTCAACGCAAACGACACAACCCGAATAGGTGTGTCCGCGTCGCAGAGCAAATCTTACGCCAAGCTTGTCGTCAAATCCTATCTCGTAAAGATTTTTTGCAGTCTCCGGAGAGCTTGCACCCTCTGACAGAAGCTTGCGAACAAGACTTCCAAGGTATCTTTTGTTATAGACCGACCATAAAGACGCAAGAACAATTCCTGCCGCCAGCGCAAAAACAACTCGCAAAATTGCGCTCGCGCCGTCCGATCCAAAATCAAAGGCGTCGAAAAATCCCGCAGTCAGATCCTCCTTGGCCAAAAGCGCAAAAGCTCTGCCCGTCAAATCTGTAAAAATCATACTTTTCTCCGATTTGGTAAAAATTGGAAATTATTTCTTGATTACATCTGTTCCAACGTACTTGCGGAGCACCTCGGGAACAGTAATACTTCCGTCTGCGTTCTGGTTCTGTTCTACAAGTGCGGGAAGAATTCTCGACGTTGCAAGTCCGGATCCATTGAGCGTGTGAACGTAATCTATCTTTCCGTCTGCGCGGCGGTATCTTATCATACCTCTGCGAGCCTGATAGTCACGCGCGTTGGAAACAGAGCTTACTTCCTTATATCCGTTCATGGAAGGAATATTTATTTCGATGTCGTACGTTCTCGCCATGGAAGCTGAGCAGTCCTCTGCCGCGAGCTTGACGGTACGGAAGTGGAAGCCAAGCCCCTTTACGAGATTTTCAGCCTTAACAACAAGCTCCTCAAATGCCTCGTCGGACTGCTCAGGAGTTGTGTACTGGAACATTTCTACCTTATTGAACTGATGTCCACGCACCATTCCACGCTCGTCGGAGCGGTAGGAGCCCGCCTCGCGTCTGAAGCAGGGGGTGTAGCTGACAAGCTTCTTGGGGAGGTCTGCCTCTGTGAGTATTTCGCCTCTGTAAAGTGACGCGAGAGCCGCCTCTGCGGTGGGAAGCATATAGCGAACACGGTTGTCCGTGGGGTTTTCTATCTTGTAAACCTCGTCAGCGAACTTGGGGAACTGTCCCGCAGTCACGCCGCACTCGTATTCAAGCATGTGAGGAGGCAGAATAAGCTCGTAGCCGTCGGAAATGTGTGTGTCGATAAAGTAGTTGAGAAGCGCCCACACAAGACGGGAGCCCATTCCGCGATAGATCCAGAAGCCCGAGCCCGAAAGCTTTGTTCCGCGCTCGTAGTCAATAAGACCGAGGTCGGTGCAGAGGTCTACGTGATTCTTAGGCTCAAAGTCAAACTTATGGGGCTCGCCGAAATAACGGAGAGGTTCATTGTTTTCCTTGCCGCCTGCGAGAAGGTCGCGGTCGGGAAGATTGGGAAGTCCGAGCATAAGAGAGTGAAGCTCTGCCTCAACGCCCTTGAGTATCTCGTCATTTTCCTTTGCCTTTGCGGACAAAGCCTTGGACTGCGCAAAGATCTCGGTGGGGTCCTTGCCTTCCTTTTTATATTGGGGTATCATTTTGGTGAGCTTGTTCTGCTCTGCCTTGCAGCCCTCAGTCTCTACGATAAGCGCGCGGCGGCGAGCGTCAAGCTCAAGTATTTTGTGAATTTCGTCAGCTGCATCCTTGCCCTTCGTAGCAAGACGCGCGATCACCTCGTCAGGATTTGTTTTTATATAGTTTATATCAAGCATAATGAATTTTCCTTTGCAATATATAGATTTTTCTTATTTTTCAGAGAAGAATTTATCTCCGCAGACAAGCGTAAGAAGCTCTGCGAGATCGTCGTCGGAGTCATATGTAAACTCAACCGTCTTTTTCTTTGAAGAGTTGATCTTTACCTTTCTGCCGAGCGCTTCCATAGCTCTTACCTCAAGAGATCTCATGTAGACGCGTCTCTGCGCATCGGGCTTTACCACCTCTGCTACGTCCTTTTCCTTGGCCTCAAGCACTTTCTTTACAAGCTTTTCTGTGTCTCTTACCGAACATCCGTTCTCTATGATTCTCTGGGATACGGCGATCATTTGCTCATCCGTTTCAAGTCCGAGAATTACCTTTGCGTGGCCAACGGAAAGCTTATCGTCTCTTACAAGCTCAAGCACCTCATCGGGAAGCTCAAGCAATCTGAGCATATTCGCAATAGATGAACGGCTCTTGCCAACCTCCCTGGATACCTGCTCCTGTGTGAGATTGAATCTGTCAATAAGCGCGCTATATGCGAGCGCTTCTTCAACTGCATTGAGATTTTCTCTCTGTACGTTCTCAACAAGCGAGATCTGCGCGATCTTGAGGTCATTTCCGTCAACTATTACTACGGGAATGTCTGTCAAAGCCGCCATTTTTGCAGCTCTCCAACGTCTTTCGCCTGCGATTATCTCATACGTTCCGGGGAATGCGTGGTTTTCTCTGACAATTATAGGCTGAAGTACGCCGTGGATCGCAATAGAATCCGCGAGCAGCTGCAGATTTTCTTCGTCAAAGGTCTTTCGGGGCTGATCTCGTCTCGGCTCAATGTCCG
Organism: Eubacteriales bacterium; assembly: GCA_045659745.1. Lineage (GTDB taxonomy): Bacteria > Bacillota > Clostridia > Oscillospirales > CAG-272 > SVTX01. The sequence goes on along the minus strand of JAZRCL010000029.1, from coordinate 8,692 downwards.
AAATTCTCAAAGTCTTTATTGAATCCTTTTTCTCCTCGATAAAATTGTCATCCAAAATGGAGTAAAAGTCTCTTCCAAGTCCTCCGCGTGCCATTACAATTCCTCCTTATTATATTCTTGTCGCGAGCTCTTTGGCTACCGCTAAATATTCAATCGCACCCTTGCAGCGCTTGTCGTGGTAGTACACGGGCATTCCAAAGCTGGGAGCCTCGGAAACCCTTACTCCACGCGAAATATTTGTGGAAAAGAGCTTGTCCTTGTAGTGCTTCCTGAGCTCGTTTATAACCTGAAGCGAAAGCAAAAGTCTTCCGTTATACATAGTGACGAGTATTCCCGTTATGTTGATCGAGGGGTTGAAATTCTGCTTGACCTTGGATATCGTCATAGCAAGCTGCGAAAGTCCCTCAAGCGCAAAGAACTCGCACTGCATAGGAATTACCACTCCGTCGCTAGCAACAAGCGCGTTTACCGTGAGCAAGCTCAACGAAGGCGGGCAGTCTATAATTATGTAGTCATACTCGTCCTTGATGGGCGCCAATGCGTTCTTGATAACGCTCTCAGTGTTTCCGTCCTCTGAATAAAGGTTATATTCCGCGCCTGCAAGCGCAATATTTGCGGGAATTACGTCAAGATTTGTGTATGCCGTGGTAAGAATTGCATCTTTAGCGGATACGCTACCGTAAAGCACGTCGTTAATAGACGCCTTGAGGGATCTTTTGGATATTCCCACGCCGCTTGTGGCGTTGCCCTGAGGGTCAAGGTCTATAAGAAGTGTTTTGTGTCCCAAAATGCCAAGAGATGCCGCAATGTTGACGGCAGACGTTGTCTTTCCAACGCCGCCTTTTTGGTTAGATAATGAAATTATTTTTCCCAATTTTGTGTTCTCCTAATCAAAATTTTGTGTTTTATTGTCCAGTTAAAATCATTATACTACATTATTTGTATTTTTTCAAGAGCATTTTGCGAAGTTTTTACGGATTTTAATGATTTTTTGTGCACTTCGCGGCGTTTGGACAATGTTCCACGTGGAACATTCTCGCATGGTGGCGGTTATTGGGCGCCCCCGCACGAAAGAGTGTTCCACGTGGAACAATTCAAAAAAGGGGCAGCTGGCAGAGTGTTCCACGTGGAACAAAAAAAGCAGCCGCAAGAAGCTTGCGACTGCTTTTTTGTCTTTGTTGAGCTTATAATGGCTTTTTCAGTATTTGAGAGTACATTCTGGGATATTTTTTATCCGTAGGAATATTCTTTTTTATCTCGAAAATACATCTTTCGAGACTTTCGCCGTGGCTTGTGAGATTATACTCGTTTGATTTACTTAAGCTTGCGCCAAGAAGTTTGATGCCATATTTAGCTTCATTGATTTCCTCCTGTGCCTTGCTGGCTTTTAAGGGGACGAAGCTTCCACCAACCTTTACGAGCGGGATACAAAGCTCACAAAGGACATTAAGTCTTGCAACTGCGCGGCTCGTGGCAAAATCAAAGCCTTCGCGATTATTCTGCGCAAACTCCTCAGCCCTTGCTGCAACTGTTTTTATGTTGGAAACATTGAGATTTTTTGCGCAATTTGCGATAAACACCGTCTTTTTTGCCGTGCTATCAAGCGCCGTGACCTCAAGATCGGGGCGCAATATCGCAAGCACAAGTGAGGGGAATCCCGCGCCGCAGCCTACGTCTATAACGGTTTTATTCTCGGAGATATAATCACAAAGCTTTGCGGAATCTGCAAAATGTTTGAAAATTATTCCTTCCATATCTGTTATTGCGGTAAGATTCATCCGCTTATTGGTTTCTATAAGTAGATTCGCGTAGCAATAGAGCTTGCGGGATTTGTCCTCGTTCAGTAGATGAGCGAGGGAGTTTTCCTCAAAGCATCTATATAAAAGCTCATTAAATTGGCAAAATTCCATAATTTGTCCTCACTTCACGCTTAAATATATAAGAAGAACAGATACATCCGCGGGATTTACTCCACTTATCGCAGAGGCTTGCCCTATGGTCAGAGGCTTTATTGCGTTGAGCTTTTGAGCTGCCTCCGTGCGCAATCCTTTAATAGAAAGGTAATCTATATCGGGCGACAACTGCTTTTTGTCAAGCCTTGCGCGTTTTTCTACCTCAGAAAGCTGCCTTTTCTCATATCCCGCGTATTTTATATCAGTTGAAGCCGTAAGCGCGACCGAATAATCAAGTTCAGGGCGAGACTCATCAAGCTCGGCTATCTGCCAGTAGTCAAAATCAGGTCTTCTTATGAGATCCGCAAGAGAAACCCCCGATTTTGCCGCATCTTTGCCGTGTTTTTCTAGAAAAATGCTTGCTTTTTCCTTTGAAATATGGGTTTTCTCAAGCCTTTCCTTTTCCTTTTCTATCTGTTCTTTTCGTATCAAAAATTTGGAATACTGCTCGTCAGACACAAGTCCTGCAGCCCTGCCGATAGGAGTAAGACGCATATCCGAATTATCCTGACGCAAAAGAAGTCTGTATTCAGAGCGTGACGTCATCATTCTGTAAGGCTCGTTCGTTCCTTTTGTTGTAAGGTCATCTATAAGCGTACCTATATAGCTTTCGCTGCGGTCAAGTATCATCGGCGGCTTGCCTTGGAGCTTGAGCGCGGCATTTACACCAGCGACAAGTCCTTGTCCTGCAGCCTCCTCGTATCCTGACGTTCCGTTGAATTGTCCCGCACCGTAAAGTCCCGAAATCCCTTTAAATTCAAGAGTTGGATATAGCTGTGTAGGGTCTGCGCAATCGTATTCTATCGCGTATGCATACCTCATTATCTCTGCATTTTCAAAACCGTCAAGGGTTCTGAGCATCGCATGCTGGACGTCGGTGGGCAAAGACGTTGAAAATCCCTGTATATACATCTCCTGATCGTTGTCACCCATGGGTTCAACGAAAAGCTGATGTCGTTCTTTGTCCGCAAAACGCACAAGCTTGTCTTCAATAGACGGACAATATCTCGGCCCCGTGCCGTGAATCTGACCCGAATAAAGCGCCGAGCGGTGTATGTTTTCCCTTATAGTACGGTGAGTTTCAGCGTTTGTATATACTATGTGACAAGGAATTTGCTCTCTGTCAGAGAGATAATCCTTTGGATCTGTGCGCCAAGAGTACGGCATAGCAATTTCTTCGCCCTCCTGCACCTCAAGACTTGAAAAATCAATGGTTGAACGCTTGACTCTTACAGGGGTTCCCGTCTTAAAACGCACAATTTTAACCCCAGCCTCTGCAAGCGAGCTTGAAAGTCCTCGCGAGGGTAGTAATGCGTCGGGGCCCGAGGGGTAGTTGACGTCTCCTACGAAAACCGCTGACTCAAGGTAGGTTCCCGCGGCGATTATTACCGCTTCGCACTCCCAAATCTCGCCAAGATGTGTTTTAACGCCGACTATTTTTTTTGAATAAGTACCCTCGCAGTCAACGGTGAGAATTTCTCTTATTTCTGCCTGAATAAGACGTAAATTCTCAGTGTTTTCAAGGGTTTGCTTCATTATTTTCTGATATTTTCTTCTGTCCGCCTGTACTCTTTTCGAGTGTACAGCCGCTCCTTTCCCGAGGTTCAGCGTGCGAGACTGCAGAGTGACCCGGTCTGCCGCATAGCCCATCTCGCCGCCAAGCGCGTCTATCTCATACACGAGGTGTCCCTTAGCACTTCCACCGATTGAGGGATTGCAGGGCAAATTTGCCAGACTGTCAAGCGACATAGTGAAAAGTATCGTATCTATTCCCATTCTTGCACTCGCCAGCGCCGCCTCGATTCCCGCGTGACCTGCGCCGACAACTACAATTTTTGTTTTCAATTCCATAGAATTGTCCTTTCTTGGATGCAGCTTTTTTGTAAAAAAGCTGCGCAAAAAACTTTATATAATTTTTGTTAAAAGCCTTATGGTATAATAAAATAATTGGCTTTTTGTAATAAAAATATAGTTATTGGGGAGGTTTTTGAAGGGGGCGCGGGGGAAAGCTTTTTTCAAAAAGTTTCCCCCGCGTATCTCCTCACAACTCTCCTCACGCCTCAACCTTGTTGAGATATGCTTCCTGCTCGGGTGTGAGTGTGTCTATACCAAAGCCGAGGGTTTCAAGCTTCATTTTTGCGACTGCCTTGTCGATCTCTGCGGGCACGGAATAAAGCTTTTTCTCAAATTTTCCCTTGTTTTTAGCGAGATATTCGAGCGAACGAGCCTGAATTGCAAAGCTCATATCCATAATCTCTGCGGGGTGACCGTTTCCTGCCGCAAGATTTACAAGTCTGCCCTCCGCGAGCAGGTTGATTATTCTTCCGTCGGGGAGATAGTAGCCGTCGATATTGGGCTTGCGGCGAACTACCTTTTCAGACATCTCTGCAAGCTGAGTTTTGTTTATCTCAACGTCAAAATGTCCGCTATTTGAAAGCAGAACTCCGTCCTTCATAACATCAAAATGCTCTTTTGTGAGAACATCCGCACAACCGGTAAGGGTGACGAAAAGATCGCCTATTTTTGCCGCCTCGCTCATAGGCATAACTCTGAAGCCATCCATAACTGCCTCGATAGCCTTGACGGGATCAATTTCGGTGACAACGACAACGGCGCCCATGCCCTTGGCTCTCATCGCCATACCCTTGCCGCACCAACCGTAGCCTGCTATTACAACGGTTTTTCCTGCAATTATAAGGTTTGTAGAGTTCATTATGCCGTCAAGAGTGGACTGTCCTGTACCATAGCGGTTATCGAACAAATGTTTGCAATCCGCGTCATTGACGTCTATCATTGTATAATCAAGCAGACCTGCAGCCTCACGAGCGCGGAGTCTGTGAATACCCGTAGTTGTCTCCTCGCATCCGCCGATGAGGTTGACACCAAGCTCACGGCATTCGCCGTGGAGCAGACCTATAAAATCTCCGCCGTCGTCTATTATGAGGTCGGGCTTTGCCGAGAGAGTCGCCTTAAGATCTGAAACATACTGCTCGTCACTTGCACCGTGGTGCGCGTTGACCTCAAAGCCCTCGGAAGCGAGAGCTGCGGCAACGTCGTCCTGCGTGGAAAGCGGGTTGCAGCCTGTGACATAGACTGTCGCTCCGCCCGCGCGGAGCACCTTTGCGAGATTTGCCGTCTTTGCCTCAAGGTGAATTGACATAGAAATCGTCATACCATCAAAAGGCTTTGTCGCCTCAAATTCCTTTTCAATAGCGGTGAGAAGGGGCATATAGGAGCGCACCCAGTTGATCTTGTCCTTGCCCGAGGGGGCAAGGGAAATGTTATTTATATTGCTCATTGTCTTTTCCGCAGAAAGTTATATAAAATCTCTCCGCGCCTTTCATTTGTTTTGTCTTTCCAAAGAACAAATGTTCTTTGGCACATATTTCTCCAATTATAATTTTAGCAGATATTTTTCATCAAGTCAAGAGTTTGGCGGGAAGGGAATAACATTTTTCCGATTTTACAGTCAAAAAGCATTGTTTTTCTGCAAAAAATCACGAAAAAATCACAAAACCTTGAGTCTCGGACGGCATATGTTCATTGTGGGTTTACAAATTAAATATATAATATATAATGTTGAATTATTGGCATTTGACAGATTTTTTATAGATTTTGAGAAAATGGAGAACCACAATGATCAGTATCCGCCATCTTACGAAAAATTACGGCTCGAATTGCGCCGTTGACGACATCAGCTTTGAAATACAGTCAGGCGAGACGGTAGGCTTCCTCGGCCCGAACGGCGCGGGAAAGAGTACCACTATGAATATACTGACGGGATATCTTTCCGCGGATGCGGGCAAGGTGTCTGTAGCAGGGATCGACATAGTCGGCGACCCGCTCGGTGCGAAAAAGCACATAGGATATCTCCCCGAGCAGCCTCCGCTTTATCTTGATATGACGGTTGACGAATACCTCAAGTTCAACTACGAGCTCAAGGGCTGCACGCTTCCGAGAGGCCCTCATCTTGACGAGATCTGCGAGGTTGTAAAGATTGGTGACGTCAGACGCAGACTTATCAAAAATCTTTCCAAGGGATACAGACAGAGAGTAGGTATCGCGCAGGCGCGTATCGGCAACCCCGAGGTTATAATTTTCGACGAGCCGACGGTGGGTCTTGACCCCAAGCAGATAATAGAGATCCGAAGTCTTATAAGAACGCTTGGAAAGAACCACACAGTCATTCTCTCCACGCACATTCTCGGCGAGGTCCAGGCAGTCTGCGACAGAATTATTATCATCAACAAGGGCAAGATAGTTGCCGACGAGAAGACCGAAAACATTACTCGCGTTGTGGAAAACAACCGCCGCTTTAACGCAAAGATATGTGGCCCTCAGAAAGATATCCTTGCTACGCTCAAGTCTATGCCCGGCATAGTTTACGCCGAGGCGCTTGCAGAAAAAGACGGAGACGCGTACACATACATGATAGAGAGCGATTTCGGTACAGACATACGCAAAAAGCTGTTCTACACCTTGTCCGAAAAGGGCTGGGCGCTCATCGGACTCGAGGCGCTCGGACTCAGTCTTGAGGACATTTTCATCACCGTAGTTGACAAGACCGAGAAGGAGACCACAAAATATACCCGTGGTTCAAGCAAAAAGAGCAAGCTCCGCACAAGAAACACTCTCGAGAGAGACCTTGCGGACACACTCGTCTCGGATGCAGAAAAGAAAAAAGAGGACGAGATGCCTCTTGAGGACTACGAATAAGCCTTGCCACAACAGCTAAAAAGAAAGGATATTTATAATGCTTGCGATATATAAAAAAGAAATGCTGTCCTATTTTACAAACCCAATAGGATACGTGTTTTCGGGAATCTTCCTTTTGTTTTCCGCGATTGTCTGCTGCTTTACGACGCTTCTGTCGCAGAGCTATGACACGTCTTTGTATTTTACAATAATGATCTTTGCTCTGGCGGTGCTCATTCCCATTCTGACTATGAGACTTTTCGCCGAGGAAAGAAAAATGCGCACCGAGCAGCTGCTTCTGACCGCCCCCGTGAGCCTTATGGGTATGGTGACAGGTAAGTTTTTGGCAGCGTTCACTCTGTATTTTGGAAATATTCTTCTCTCCTGCATAAACCTTATACCGCTTTACGTTATTGCGGCGAAGGAAAGAGCAGGGAGTAGCTATGCGTCCACAAACATTGGGCCCGTGACCAGCGAAATAATAGGCTGCGTTATTGGAATTATACTTATAGGCGCGGCGTTTATCGCCATAGGCACGTTTATTTCCTCGCTTACGGAAAATCAGCTTGCCGCGTCCATTATAACAATCGCGGTCATACTCGGCTTTATCTGTATCGGATTTATCTCGGGGCTTATTGACGCACAGTGGGTACGTATAATTATTGACTTTTTCTCCGTGCTCTCCCGCTTTAATAATTTCAGCGCGGGAATTTTCGACTTTGCTGCACTGTTCTACTACGCGTCGGTGTGCTTTGTCTTCCTGTTTTTGACCGTAAGAGTTTACGAAAAGCGCCGTTGGGGTTGATTTTGGAGGGCTAATGAGAAAATTTTTGACAAAACGGAGGCTAAGGCACGGCAGTGTCAGTATTGCGCTGACACTACTTGTCGTTGCGGCTGTGATAATACTCAACGCCGCGGCGTCTGCACTGGCGGCGGGATTTGGTCTTTATGCCAATATGTCACAGAGCCTCATTTACGATATAGGATCAGACTGCAAGGCCTACATTGAGGGTACAATCTTTCCTATGATGGATAAAAGAAATACAGATGCAGGCGAGAACAAAAAAATAGAGATAATCTTTTGCGACGAGATGAAAAATCTCGACAACGACAAGTCGCAGGAGTATATACTTAACACTATGCTTGATCTTAAGGACGCTTATCCCGACAGAGTGGAAATATCTCACCTCAACGTCTGGGAAAATCCCAAGCAAGCAAAGGCTTTTGGCGTTGTTGACGACAGCGACGTAATAATTAAATTCGGTGACAGATTTACAACTCTTACTCTCCCCCAGTTCTACGTGCTGAGTGGAGGAAACACAGAAAGCCCCACGGCATATAATGCCGAAAGACGCATTTCGTCCGCGCTTTTGAGAGTGGTATCGGAATACACACCTAAGTGTTATCTGACACTCAATCACGGCGAGGGACTTGAAAGCAACGAATTCTTATTCACTCTTGCGGACGCGGGCTTTGACTACGGATTTATCGACCTTGCGGCAAGCGAGATACCCGAGGATTGCGAGCTTCTTATAACCGCAAATCCTACAACTGATTTGCTTGAGCCGTCCAAGACCTCGCAAATCTCCGAATCCGCAAAGCTTGACAAATATATGTCGGCAGGCGGCAAATATATGGTGTTTTTGTCCACGGAAAAGCTTTCGTCCTCTCCTCTTGAAAACTTCGAGGAGTTTCTGGCAAAGTGGGGAGTAAAATATATGTCGGGCAATACCGAGAATGCAAACGGATGCTATCTTGTAAAGGACCCTTCAAATTCGGTATCTATCGGCGGATACAGCTTTTTCGGTCGTCGTGCAGATAACTCCATAGCAGAGCTTTTGCTTGGCGAGACCGACAAAAACCTCAAATTCAGCGGCGCAACAGCACTGACACACACAGACGCGTTTGTGCCTAACGGCGACGGCACTTATTCTTCGGGAAATAAGACCTATGCGCCTTTGATAGAGTCTTATCCGGGTGCTGAGGCTTGGGTCGGCGGTCTTCTTGTTGACAAGGCAGACGATTCGCCGTTCACGCTCGCTTCT
>JAZRCL010000028.1:0-7895 GCA_045659745.1 Eubacteriales bacterium | reverse complement strand
TATCAATATATACAAAAGACCTCCGCCATATTGGCAGAGGTCTTTTGTATAATAATATAATCAACCTGCAGGAGTATATCCGTTCACAGACATCCACGAAACATAAACGGTATACGGGCTTTCTCCCGTGCCCGCTTCATCCATATATGCAGGGTTCGTAAGCTTCGTCATATCAAGGAAGAAGCTATTGGTCTTATCCTCGCTGTCAGTATATTTTATATTGCCTTGTCCAAACATAGATGCAAGCGCCAAAACGGTAGCTTCAACCTTTTCCGCACTATTCGCCTCCTCAAGAACAAACTTAACGTATGCATTTGCCTTGGCAACGTTCTCAAGCTCGCTCTTGCTCATCTGGGTTCCTGTCGTGGATTCCAGATGCTCGGAGAAGTCGAAGCCAAGCAACGGGTCAATAACAGCCTCGCCATTCTGAGCCTTGTATATTTCCCAATAGTCTGCAGGCTTTCCTTCTTCAGGATGAGCAACAAAGCTGTTACCTGTTTTCTTTATATCCATATCGTAGGTCTCGCCTCTATCGTTAAGCGCGATACGGCTAAGAACTCCGGTATTTTCATCAATATTATAGTGCTTTCCCTCTACTCCGTACTGAAGTATATTGCGAAGGGTGGGTTCTGTATTAAGCGCCGCAAGTATCTGAACACAAGCGTAAGAGTATTTCGTCGCAGAGCAAACGCCAAACATATTACCGTAAAGCTCCTGCTCACCAACTTCGGGGTACTTTACAACGGAGACGTAGTACTGACGTCCGTTTTCATCCGTGTATACACCGCCGTTTTTAGCAGCCTCAGCTTTTACACTGTAATCAGCTTCAATGTAAGAGATAGCCGCCTTCTGGCCAGCCACCATCTCTCTGTCGGAATAGTAATAACTGTTAGAATCGTATGATTTAAGCGTTTTAAGTATATTCTGGAAGTTAGAATCTGCGAGCAGATTATTAAATCCGAGAGATATCTGTCCTCTGTTCACCTTTGCGGGATCTCCGTAAACCGTTCCCAAAACAGAGAAACCGGAATCTGTTTTATAAGGATACTCGTATTTTACGTTTCCAAGATCATCCTCAGTCTCTTCATATCCAACATCCCAGAAATAAGCAAAATGTCTGAGCGTTTCTTCAAAGGTTGAGTTTATCGGAGCAACGTCGTAGCACGAGCTGTTCTTATTGTTTCTGTTAGCGGCTACGTCGTTCAAAAAGTCCTTGCAGTCAAGAAGCGTTACATCAGATGTAAAGCTCTGACCGTAGCCAAATTCATCATACATCTGCTTATCTATAAGCATATATGTATACGCACCGATAGCAACGTTGTTGGGAACGGAGTAACTCATACCATTGTACTTAACACCCTCAAGCAACGTGGGTGCTACGTAGTCACCGATAAGTGCACCAATTCCTGCCAAATCCTCGTCCAGAATAGCAAGCCAATCCTTATCTGCATACTCCATAAGTCTGTCTTGACCGGAGAAATAGAATATATCAACCTGATTTTCTTCAGTTTCGGGATACTTAAGCTCGGGAATTCCCCATTCGTTGAGAATGTATTCCTCTTCGCTCTCTTCGTCATCATCACCGCTGTTCCAAACGACACCCTCTCTGTAAGGCCAGTGCTCGGGGTAGTCAACGTAGAACTGAGTTGTCAATTCATCCTTTGTTTTATAAGGAATCTCTCCGCTCTGGATCTTATCGTTCATAACGTCAAGATAGAACTGGAGCGCTCTTTTTGCCTTTCCAATAAGCTCGTCAACGTCGGTGTTTGCGGCTATCGCGTCTTCAAGCTTGCTGTAATACTCGTCTTGTGTGAGGAACACTATATCAACGTTTACTTTGTAATTCTTTTTGGTTTCCTTGGTAAATGCAGCTTCAATCTCGTCCATAGCCTTCTGCACGTCTTTGGAGAAGCACAATTCACCATTCTCGTCTCTGTTGAGTTTCTTGTTTTCCGTGACAACCCACATAGTCAAGGTCTTCGCGCTGTCATCCTGAGCATATATATCAGACGCAACGTCATCATCCTCTTCCTTTGAACAAGCCGTAAAGCAAGAGAACACCGAAAGAAGCATAACAAGGCACAAGACCAGCGCCATCAATTTCTTTTTCATCTGGTTCCTCCTAACACGCGGCACCGCGCCGCCAATATCCAATACTTAGGTATATTTTACAACAAAAATAATATTTTGTCAAGCAAATAATTTCCAATGATTTTTCAGAAACCCCTTGCTCAACATAGTTTTTTTGAGACGTTGCGCCCTGTAAATGTCACAATTCACAACTATCAATTGTTTTTTTTGTAGTAATTAACAATTTTTGTGTTATTATCTGCATTTTGAGGATGTAAATCAACTCAAAAAATTTACAAATTTATTACCAATTAATCAAGGAATCCCTTGAGATGTCTTGCTCTGCTGGGGTGACGGAGCTTTCTGAGAGCCTTCGCCTCTATCTGACGTATTCTCTCACGAGTGATGTTAAACTCCTTACCAACCTCCTCAAGCGTTCTGGTTCTTCCGTCGTAAAGTCCGAAACGGAGCTTGATTACGTGCTCTTCTCTGTGTGTCAGAGTGTGGAGCTCTCTCTCAATAACCTCACGAAGAATAGTGGATGCTGCCGCATCTGCAGGCGCGGGAGTGTCCTCGTCGGGAATGAAGTCGCCAAGATGGCTGTCCTCCTCCTCACCAATAGGTGTTTCGAGGGAAACAGGGTCCTGGGATATCTTGAGTATTTCTCTTACCTTTTCAGCACTCATACCTATCTTTTCACCGATCTCCTCAGCGGTAGGCTCGCGTCCAAGTTCCTGAAGCATCTGACGGGAGTATCTTGTCACCTTGTGTATGGTCTCAACCATGTGAACGGGAATTCTGATAGTTCTTGCCTGATCGGCAATAGCTCTGGTTATAGCCTGTCTTATCCACCACGTAGCGTAGGTGGAGAACTTAAAGCCCTTTGCGTGGTCGAACTTTTCAACCGCCTTCATAAGACCGAGGTTACCCTCCTGAATAAGATCAAGGAAGTACATTCCGCGTCCGAGGTATCTCTTTGCAATACTTACAACAAGACGGAGGTTGGACTCAACAAGGCGCATTTTTGCGTCCTCATCACCCTCAAGCATTCTTTCTGCGAGCATTTTTTCTTCTTCTACAGTCAAAAGCGGGATTCGTCCTATCTCCTTGAGGTACTGACGCACAGGGTCGTCCACCGCAAAGCCGTCCTGCTCAAGCATTTTTTCCATGTTTTCGCCGTTTCCGAACTTGGATACTTCGTTCTGTATCTCCTCCATCTCATCGCTGGAAAGCTCGTCGGAGAGGGATATGCCATTATCCTCAAGCGTTTCGTAGAGCTTGTCAAGTTCGTCAACGTCGTTGTCCATCTCCTCAAGCGCGGCGTCAAGGTCCGCCTCAGAAATACCGTTCTTTTTTCCTTTTTCTATCAACGATTCAACGACCTTATCGGTGTTGGGCTTTTCTGATTCCGTTGTAGTCTCACGAGTTATCTTTTCTTCCGTCATTTTTATTCTCCTAAACTATGATTTACTGTTTTTTCATTTTCTGTCGCTTGCTCTCAAGCAGCTTTTGTATGTCGTCAAGGCTATCCTGACCACCGGTCGAGTGCTTTTCTGCCTTCAAGCTGTTGATACATTCAACAAATACGTCTGCGCCGTTTTGTGTCAGCGCGCGTCTCTTTTGCTCAAGCCCCTGTATTCTGCCCATCTCGTCGGGTGAAAAGAATTCTCCGAGCAGCGAGGGTGAAAATCCGCCATCGCTTGAATGTATCTCCATTATTTTATCAAATATCCGTCTGTGGAATTCGGATAAGAAATCATTTGATGCAAGCGCGTATTTGCTAGATGCAACTCCGCTTCTGTATTCCTCAAACATAAGCATCAGTCCGAGTATGGCTTCTTCAGCCGCCGTTGCGCGAATATTCTTTGCCGCATCGGGATTGGTTCTATCGCCAATTCCCATAGCGTTCATTTTGACGTTGTTAAATGTCTTTGTCTTGTATTCGCTTATCTTTTTGCGTCTTATTCTCTCCACGTCGTTCTTGAGCGACGCCACCGAAAGCGAAAGTCTTGATGCCACTGACGCTATATATACGTCGCGCTCAACGCTTGAAGACACGTTTGAAATGTATTCGCAAAGCTCATTTGCCGCCTTTATCTTGTTTTCGGGCAATGTCACGTCGTATTTTGCAATAACCGCCTCGATTTTGTACTCAAATCCCGTGCGGCTCTCGCCGAGAAGCCTACGGAAGCTATCCGCCCCGTAACTCTTTATATATTCGTCGGGGTCCTTTGCGCCACTCATTTTAAGAATTTTAACGTCAACTCCAACGTCCGAAAGCATACTGACCGCTCTTGCCGTGGCTTTTTGTCCCGCGTCGTCGGAATCGTAGGAAAGAACTACCTGCTTTGTATATTTAGCCATCATTCTCGCTTGCTCCTGCGTCAGCGCAGTACCAAGCGTTGCCACTGCGTTCTCAAATCCCGCCGCGTGCAAAGCTATGACGTCCATATACCCTTCACAAAGTATCATTCGCTCGGCGCAATGATTTTTTGCATAATTGAGCGCAAACAGATTTTTACTCTTTTTGAATCCGGGAGTGTCGGACGAGTTGAGGTATTTCGGCTTTGAGTCATCCATAACTCGCCCGCCAAATCCGATGATATTTCCCGAGGTGTCAATGATCGGGAACATTACTCTATTTCTGAAATAGTCGTATATTTTGCCTGTTTTTTTACTTTTTCCGCCGAGGAATCCCGCAACCAGCTCGTCCTCGGTATATCCGAGACGCGTCATATGATTTGTCAAGGCGTAAAACGAATCCGGAGCAAAGCCAAGCCCAAACCGCTTTATTATAACAGACGGAAGCTTTCTCTTGTTCGCAAGATAGTCAAGCGCGTCACGCCCAAGCTTTTCGTCAAACAGACAGCTTCTGAAAAATTTTGCCGCTTCAAGATTCATATCGAAAACTCTCTGACGGCTCATGCCTCCCCGCTCCTCAGTGGGCGAGGTGGGAATGGTTATTCCGCTTTTCTTTGCGAGGAATTCAACCGCTCCAACGTAGTCCAGATTTTCGGACTTCATGGTAAAGGTTATAACGTCGCCTCCTGCTCCACAGCCGAAGCAATAAAAGGACTGCGTACCGGGGAACACCGTAAACGACGGCGTTTTCTCGTTATGATACGGGCAAAGTCCGTTATAGTTGGAGCCCGCGCGCTTGAGATTTACGTACATCCCAATCACGTCAACTATATCGTTTCTCGCTCTTATATCGTCAATTATCTCTCTTGGTATCAGCATTATTTGCCCCTCCATACGTTGGGAACGAACAAGGAAGAATACGTCTCGATAGCGTATCTGTCGGTCATTCCCGACACAAAGTCGCACACGCAACGCTCAACAGGCTCATTTTCCGTGTTTTTATAGTAAAGCTCGGGCATTTTCTGAGGGTTCTTTACATAATAATCAAACAGCTTTATAAGCAGCTCCTTTGCCTTCGAGTCCTCGCTTTTCGCTATCGGACTGCGGTAAACGTGCTCAAATAGGAAATCGCGCAGTCTCATCATCGCGTCTCCAACCTCGTCACCCATTTTTATATAAGGCTTTCCTCTGCTCTCGTCAATTATAGACGTCACCATTCTATTTACACGCTCACCGTGTCCGCGGCCAAGAATGTCGAGTATGTCCTTCGGAATATCGTCAACAGACAATATTCCCGCGCGGCAAGCATCGTCAATATCGTGGTTTATGTAGGCTATACGGTCGGCGTACTTTACAATTATGCCCTCAAGTGTAGACGCGAGTTGGTCTCCCGTATGGTTCACGATTCCGTCGCGAACCTCCCACGTAAGATTAAGCCCACGTCCGTTCTTTTCAAGCTTCTCAACAACTCTGAGGCTTTGCTTGTAGTGCGCAAAATTAGGGTCATATCTCTCCTGAAGCGCCGCCTCGCCCGCGTGACCGAAGGGGGTGTGGCCAAGATCATGTCCAAGCGCCGCAGCTTCAGTAAGATCCTCGTTGAGACGCAACGCGCGCGCGATAATTCGTGAAATCTGCGTCACCTCAAGAGTGTGGGTAAGTCTTGTTCTGTAATGGTCGCCAGCAGGTGCTAAAAACACCTGCGTCTTGTTCATGAGACGGCGGAAAGACTGCGAGTGTATTATCTTGTCTCTGTCGCGCTGAAATTCCGTGCGGTTCTCGCAGGGCGCATAGGGATGCTCTCTGCCTCTCGTGTCGCGTGTCAAAAACGCAAACTCCGAAAGAGAGTCCACTTCACGTTCCACAAACAGCTCGGCTACGCTTTTTACATACCCTTCACTCATTGTTTTTCCTCCGTTTCATCAAAAAAATCATTAGCAAGATATAATATACGAAGATTTTATTAAAAATACTTTTTTATTTCAAATATTTTTAATAATTTTTTATTTTTCCCCAAAAACCTCATAAAATTTCGGAATTTTCGCAAAAAAGGGAGAGCGAATCACGCTCTCCCTTAATTTTTAACTCACAAAAGTCTCTACGACCTGAAGATTTGTAAATCCAAGCTTTCCTGCCTCGTTAAATAATTTTTCGTTGGCGCCAGAAAACACAAGCCGCAAGGAATATGACGAAAGATAGTATTTAATGTCATTCAAATACTGCGCAAGATCCGCAGGTGCGCTACTATCCGACTCACTCACGCCCGAAAAATCAAGGTTTCTGAGGTCAAGCGCTACAAAGTCGCAAGCAGACTTGAGCTTTGCCGCAATATATATCTCGTTTTCCGTCAAAAGCAAAGTTCCCGTGTTTATCGCTATTCCAATCGAGCAATTATCTGCGACAGAATTAAGCTCAGAGAGATATTTTGCGACCTCGTCCGAGTTTTTCTCAGTCACGGTTATTCCAAGTATCAGAATATCGTCAATTCCGCTTTTTGCCGCTTCGCTGAGCAGGGCTATTTCATACGCTTTTTTCACTCTGCGCAAATTTTCGTCCTCGCACTCAAACGCGCTTGACAGAAAGTATCCGCAGGCTCTTCCCTCGTATTTGTGTATAAGCGAGGAATATTCCTCAAGCTTTATATCTCCGCAAACCGCCCCCGCCATGCTCTGCGCTACGTTTGATGCAAAGGCCGGGTTTTCTGCCGTACCCAAAGATAGTGAAAGCTCGGTATATCCCTTCTGGAAAAAGCCGTAAAGATAATCTCCGTACGTAAAGCTCGGAGCGCAAACGGCCTCAGCGCCGTCGCTCGCGGGCGGGGCGTTATCCTCAAATTCGTAGTCTTTCTTGGGCTCGTAGGACTCAGCCTTGTGCTTCAGATACGCGCCAAGACCAACCGCAATTCCGAAAATCGCCGCGACAGAGAGCACAACAACCACAACAGTCAAAAGTATTCTCTTTTTTCGCAGACTCACGGACGTGCGTCTTGAATATTTGTTCCTTCTTCTGCTCATTTGTCAAGCTCCGCAGATACAAGCGACTTTATATCGCTACACTCAAATTCAAACTCATCCGCAAGCTGATTTTCAAGCAGAAGCAACCTTGCGATCTGATATTTGTTCAAAAGATCTTCAGCGTATCTGTCTATGTAGTCCTCGTCCTTGGGGAGTCTCATTATTACGAAATAGCCGTCATCAGTTTCAACAACTCCGCTCGCGTCGTACTCACCAAGAGTTGCCACCGCACTCTCGTATTCCTTGCCCATAAGTCCGTGGGTGAAGTAAATCGCATCGGCATTTGCCATGGTTATATCCTCAACATAGTATGCGCAGCTGCCAATATATTCGTTTATAGCCGCATATCTTTGAGCGTTATCGGTTATATTGCCGAGCGCATTCGCCGTGCCGTTTGCCAGAGACGACGTCTTCTCTGATACGTTCGAAAGGAATGACACTATATTACCGTTC
>JAZRCL010000027.1:0-18363 GCA_045659745.1 Eubacteriales bacterium | reverse complement strand
AATGTCCAGACACGGTTGAGGAACTTTCTCGCTCCGTCAACGCCCTGGTTACTCCAAGGCTTGGATACCTCGAGCGGGCCCATAAACATCTCGTAAAGTCTGAGAGTATCAGCTCCGTAGTCTCTTACAACGTCGCTGGGGTTTACAACAAACTCGGGGAAACGCTTACCCATCTTAATGCCGTTAGAACCAAGTATCATACCCTGGTGAACAAGCTTCTTAAAAGGCTCTTTAGTGGGAGCGAGGCCCTTGTCATAAAGATATCTGTTCCATATTCTGGAATACATAAGATGACCTACTGCGTGCTCAGGACCGCCGATATAAAGGTCTACGGGCATCCAGTGCTTAAGAAGCTCTGCATTTGCAAACTCATTTTCGTTGTTCGGGTCGATATAGCGCAGGAAGTACCAGCTCGATCCCGCAGAACCGGGCATCGTAGAGGTCTCTCTTGTTCCCTTTACGCCGTTCTTGTCATACTGCTTCCACTCAACTGCGTTTTCAAGAGGAGCTTTTCCGTTAACTCCCTTGTAGTTTTCAAGCTCGGGCAAGATAAGAGGAAGCTCGCTATCGTCAAGAACATGAACGCATCCGTCCTCACCGTGTACCACGGGAACGGGCTCGCCCCAATATCTCTGACGTGCAAATATCCACTCTCTGAAGTGATAATTTACGGTTCTCTTTGCAACGCCCTGAGCTTCAAGCTTGGAGGTTATTGCCTCTTTTGCTTCCTCAACTGTAAGCCCCGTGAACTCCTCGGAGTTTACAAGTCTGTAGCCGCGTCCGAGATAATCCTGCTTTTCAAAAGCTTTCTCTGTTACGTCGACGTGACCAAGCTTTTCGTCACCGTCGATGACCTGTATCATATCTATATTATGAGCGATAGCATACTCAAAGTCACGCTGGTCATGAGAAGGAACTGCCATTACCGCGCCCGTGCCGTAGCTTGCAAGCACGAAATCGCCTATAAACATTCGGACTTCCTTGCCGTTTACGGGGTTGATACAGGTGACACCCTTAAGCTCACAGCCCGACTTTGTCTTGTTCAGCTCGGTTCTGTCCATATCGTTCTTCTTGAGTGTCTCGTCAATATACGCCTGAACCTCGTCCTTGTTCTGAATTCTGGGCATAAGAGACTTAACTACGTCTCCGTCGGGAGCAAGAACCATAAAGGTTATACCGTAAATCGTCTCGATACAAGTGGTAAATATAGAAAATTCTCCGCCACCGACTATCTGGAACTTAACCTCCACACCCGTGGACTTGCCTATCCAGTTCTTCTGCATAAGCTTTGTGGACTCGGGCCAGTCTATCTCGTCAAGCCCCTCGAGAAGCTCCTCGGCAAACGCGGGCTGATTGATTACCCACTGCTTCATATTCTTTCTTACAACGGGGAATCCACCTCTCTCGGACTTGCCGTCAATAACTTCGTCGTTGGAGAGCACCGTGCCAAGCTCCTCGCACCAGTTTACAGGCATATCTATATACTGTGCATAGCCGTCAAGATACAGCTGCTTGAATATCCACTGTGTCCACTTGTAAAACTCAGGGTCGCTTGTCGCTATCATCTTGGACCAGTCGTAGTCAAAGCCAAGCTCTGTGAGCTGCTTTGAGAAGGTCTTGATGTTTTCCTGTGTAAAACCGTTGGGGTGATTTCCCGTGCTTACTGCGTACTGCTCTGCGGGCAGACCAAACGAGTCGTATCCCATAGGGTGAAGCACGTTATATCCCTGCATTCTCTTCATTCTGGAGACAATATCCGTCGCGGTATATCCCTCGGGATGTCCTGCGTGCAGACCTACTCCCGACGGATAGGGGAACATGTCAAGAGCGTAAAATTTGGGCTTTGAAAAATCCCAAACATCCGTCTTGAAGGTCTGATTCTTCTTCCAATATTCCTGCCACTTTTTTTCTACTGATAAGTGATCGTATCTCATTTTTTACTCCTCCGCCCATACGGGCAAACAAAAAATTTTGCAAAAAAATAAACGCCGCGTCTCTATACAGAGACGAAGCGCAAGCCCTCCGCGGTACCACTCTGATTGGATGCAAAAACACCCCTCTCGACTCCGATAACGGCGGACTCCGTCTCCCCTACTATGTATATACATTTCGGCTTGAAGCTCGGGAATGAGTAAGAATATCCGCCTGCCGTCTCGCACCAACCGACAGCTCTCTGAAAGACCTTGACATTCTCTGTTTCCGTCATAGCTTTTTTAATACTTAATTATTATAAAATATAAATTTTAGTTTGTCAAGAGGTTTGGGAAGATTTGTGAGGATTTGGCTACTGCAATATATCAATTTTGTCGGCGTATATTTAATTATTCTGCCGTAGGGGCGTGCATTGCACGTCCGTTTGCAAACAGTGACCGATTTTTTGCAGGCGACCGATGGAATTTGCTTGCAAATTAACGCCCTACGGGTAATCAAATATTAACTCATAAAAATTCGGACGTTGCAATCGCAACGCCCTGAAAATTATTTTGCAAGTATCTCATTTATTTTTGCAGTCAACGTCGCATAGGAAATCGCGCCGACATGTGTATACGCTATAACGCCGTTCTCGTCGAGTATCACCGTCATAGGAAAATAACCGATACCGCCAAGCTCTGTGTAATACACGTCGCAGTCCGTGGGATCGTTTGCAAATATTATCTTTGTATCCGGGAAATTTTGCTGAACGTAAGCCTTCCCCCCCGAATCTCCGCTGGAGTGTATGGCTATGATAATCACGCTATCCTCATATTCGCTCGCAACCCTGTCAAAATCGGGAAGCTCGTAAAGGCAGTACGGACACCACGTTCCCCAGAAATTGATAACCGTGACTTTTCCGCGCGTCTGTGTGATATTTACCGTTTCACCGCTATACGACACAAGATCCATGGGGCGCGCGTGATCTCCTACCTGACTGCCGTATTCTATCTCAACGGGCGGCTCGGTGGGAGCTTCGGTGGGCGACTGTGTCGGCGTCTCTGTGGGAGCTTGTGTAGGTGCCTCGGTGGGCTTGTCAGTAGGAGCTTCCGTAGGGGCTTGCGCAGGCGCTTCCGTGGGTGTTGCCGTTGGTACCTCCGTGGGATTATTTATATTATCGCAACCGACTGCCGAAAGCACAAGCATAGCAATCAATATCAAAGCAATATAACTGATTTTCCTTTCCATATATGTATCTCCTTTTTTTATCCGATCTATTGTCTACTTTTTTGGTATACTTTCTGATTCTATTTTACCATATTTTTATAAAATTGGCAATATGCAAAAGCACCGAAAACATAAATGCGTTTTCGGTGCTTTTGCATATATTTTTTGAATATCACTTTCTCTTAAGCTTTCCGACTACCTTGCCGCAGCAGTCTGCCCTTGCATATAAATCTATTTAAAACTCTTTTTCGTGAGATTTAAATAAATCGTAATACTCCCGAACGTTTTCAAGCTCCGTCCACTTCTTTGGAGTCGATGGCTCTTTACTGTCAAGATCATATATTTTGACATCTTTCATAGCAAGCAAAAATGGAGAATGCGTAGCTATGATGAATTGACAACCGTAAAATCGCGTTGCTTCCTCGATGTGTTTGGCAAGCCTTATCTGCAATTTTGGTGAAAGGCTGTTTTCGGGCTCGTCAAGGAGATATAAGGCATTCTCTGTTATCGTCCGACTAAAAAAATCAAATGCCGCCTCACCGTTTGACACAGTTCTTACGTTTTGCGCAAGTCCATGACGGCGCGTATATTCGCTCTTGGAGTGGTGCTTTGCATAATTTCTCTCCTTGAGCTCCTCATAATCATCAAGAGATGAAAGCTGGTAGTGGTGCTGACCGTCAACATTTTTACGAATATTGTATTCGTCGAACATTCTCTGTCTGTCGTTATCCACTCCCGCATTTACGGCGCGAATATCCAGCATATAATCAAAAACGTCATCGCTTCGTATGAGTCGACTGCTTGAAGGAAGCCTCTCGATCCTTGGCGAAAGCGTATAGTCACACATTTTGAGGTATTCCTCGTAATACGGCGTATAATTGAACAGCGGATTTTTTGCAACTCCGAGCTTTTCCGATATAATGTTCAAAACCGTTGACTTTCCCGAGCCGTTCGTACCGTATAGCATCGTTATGTCAGAAAACCCAAATTTTGAAATGTTCTTTTGCGGAAAGAAATTAAACGGATAAGGATTATCTGAATAGCAAGTCATCATACTGATGGGCTTGGCAGGGTTATATTCAAAAAGAAATATATCCTCGTCGTATGCGCTCACCAGCTTAAATTCATCAAGATATATCACTTTCTCTTAAGCTTTCCAACTACTTTACCGCAGCAGGAGATCTCCTCAAAGTTCTTGAGAAGTATGGGCGCGTAATCGGGATTAAGAGAGATAAGTCTGTCGCCCTCGTATTTTTTGAAATATCCGTCGCCATCGAGAATGAATATTCCAAGCTCACCGTATTCAACAGAATCACATTCTTCAACCAGCAGAATGTCGCCGTCACGATATTTAGGCTCCATGCTGTTGCCCTTGATGCGAAGCGCGTAGTCCGCGCTCTCAGTCTGCGCCGTCGAAGGAATACTGATAGTCACCGACTCGGTGTCCGTAAGGAACACGCCTGTGCCTGCGGATACGGGAAGGTCAAAAAGGCTTATCTTTCTCTTGCCGAGTCCCGCCGCCTGCTTCATGGACTCACGGCTGAGTATAACCGCGCCCCTGCCCTGTGCACGTGCATTGCGCGCACGCATATCTGCCGAGTTGTCAGTTGCTCTTTCGGCTTCCTTATTTATAACAAGGCCTACAAGCTCTTTGCTGTGCTTGTCAAGCTTGCGGTAATTTTCAATAAGAGTCATCTCACTTTCCTCAAGCGTGTAGTTGTTTGTATTCTCGGGAATACCCGTGAGGATATAGTCAAGCGAGCAATCAAGCGCGTCGCAGATAGCAACGATATTGGAAAGCTTGGGCGAATCGCTGATACCGGCAAGTATCTTTGAGAGTGTTCCGAGCGGTATTCCCGTCATTTCCGAGAGCATATCGTTTGTTATCTTCTTTTCACTTTTTATAGTCTTTATTCTGTCGATATAGGTGTACTCCATTTGTGAGCCTCCAATCAAGTTTTTTCTGATTCTGGCATTATTATATCACACATTTTCCGATTTGTAAATAGTTTTTTGAAATTTTTTTCTTTTTTTGACAAAAAGGGGTTGACAAACTCCAAAATCGGTGTTATAATGTGCTCACAAGAGTTCCAAACACGGAACTTTTACACGAGAAATTCCAAAATAATTCCACTTTGAGAAACCAATCAATTCTCAAATAGAAATTATTTTTCCAAAACTATAACAAAAAGATCGAAAGGAAACTACCATGAACGCTTATTATCACGACTCCGATATTACAAAAACAAGTCTTGAGGACAGAGCAACATCAGCGGCTTGCTCATTCATTTCCCTGCTCACGAATAAGACGTTCGTGACTGTTATAAAGCTTATAGTTATCGCGCTCGCTCTCGTTGGCTTTGTTGCAACGCTCGGCAAAATAAACGACGGAAGTATAGGCTTCTTTATGGGTGTAGTAGTTTGCGCGGTGTTTGCGATTCTTGATATCGCAACCATAGGCAGTATGGTCGAGCAAAAGAAATAAGCTCCCCTCACTCACTAATTCATTTGACAGATAGCATACGCCTCACTGCTTGATTGGGGAATCAGGCAAATATCGGCGCTCGCATGGGGATGCGAGATAGTATGCATCACATATAACGTTCGGATATTCCGAATTAAGACCTCTGTTTTTGAAGGTCTCGCATGGGGATGCGAGACCTTCCTTTTTTGCACAAAAATCAGTATCTAAACTATATTTTGGGTTGATTCAAGTATTTAGTGTTAAATATTGCAAAAAATATTTGAACACAATGTATAATTGCACAAAACAAAAAACTTATTATTGTGCAATTATACGAATATTTATTATAATAAAATGCTCTCTTGCCAAATCAATACTTTTGTGTTATAATGTTATATGTATATTTGCGTATTTTGGCAAAAAATAAATTCATTTGTGATTATTATGCGAGGAGGACCCTAAATCATGATGAAACGCGTAATGGCCCTTATTCTCTGTCTGCTTATGATCGTATCTGCAGTATCTCTTGTAGCCTGCAGCAAAAAGGACGAGGATTATAAGGGTGAGTACATTATTATGTACCTGACTGAAAACATCTACGACCTCGACCCTGCAAACGCCTATTACAACGAGTCGACAAAAAACATTGTAAGTATGATGTTTGAAACTCTCTTTACACTTGACGATAACGGAAAGGTAAAGAATGGACTTGCTGCGGATTATAAGATCATCGAGGACAAGAAAAAAGATGAATACAAAATGGAGATCACTCTCGGTAATTCCTGCTGGTCTGACAACACTCCGATTTCCGCAAACGACGTTGTATTCGCCTGGAAGAGAATACTCGACGTTGAGGCTTCTTATGAGGCTGCCGCACTGCTTTACGACATAAAGAATGCGCGCGCCATCAAGGAGGGTGAAAAGTCCATCGACGACCTCGGTCTTTATGCTGATAACAAAATAGTCACTATAGAGTTTGAGGGTAAGATAGATTACGATCAGTTCCTTGTAAATCTCACAAGCTTGGCTCTCGCCCCCCTCAATGAAGCGTCTGTTAAGTCTGAGGACTGGGCAAAGAAGCCCGCGTCTTTGGTATGCAGCGGTCCCTTCAAGCTTTCCAGAATCTACTTTGCTGAGGATCGCAAGACCACATATCTTGATAACAACTATGCGGAAGTAACCGATGACGGTGTATTTGTGCACACGAATTACATACCTCACAACTCCCAGGTTATCACAAGTTTTGTAATTGAAAGAAACTCTTACTACTTCAGAAACACAGAAGAGGAAGAGGCGGTGGATATATCCGTCACACCCTATAGAATCATAGTTGACTGCTCCCTCACCGATGCGGAACTCAAGGACGCTTACGAGGCAGGACAGATTCTTTATATGGGAGACATTCCCATGTCCTTGCGTAACGAATACAAGGATAGTAAAAATCTTACAGTTAAGGATTCCCTCTCAACGCATACTTATTATCTCAACCAGAAGGCTCTCGTAAAGAAGGCTGGCAGCGAGACTGGCGAGGCAATATTCGCTATCAAGGAAGTAAGACAAGCTCTCTCCAAGGCAATCGACCGTGAGGCTATAGCAGATATGGTCGTATTCGCAGAAGCGGCAACGGGCATCGTCCCCACTGGTGTTTTCTCATCCGGAACGGTTAAGAAGACATTCCGCGAGGTATGCAACAACAGCTACGCAAACCTTACAAAGAATATGGACGAGGCAAAGGCGCTGCTTGATGCGGCAAACATCGATGCTGATGATTATTCCTTCTCTATAACCGTTGCGGCTTACGACGAGGTTCATATCGCGATAGCTGAGCAGGTAGCAAAGGCTTGGGGCGACGACGGCCTTGGCTTTAACGTTGACATAAAGCTCCGCGGCACTATAGCAAACAACGACTACGCAAAAGAAACAATGAACATTCCCTCCGACGTCTGCGATGACCTCTATATGAAGGATCTCAAGGCGGGTGACTTTGAGGTAATTGCTCTTGACGCCGTTGCAAACGCAGCTACTCCTTACGCAGTGCTTGCTCCCTACGCAAAGGCATTCTCTGGACAGGGTATGGTAATGCCCTCATTCATCGGCGGCGGTGGCTCTACCGAGGAGATAACCTACAATCTTACTCCTCATATCACTGGATACGACTCAGAAGAATATAACGGTCTTATGGAAACTATCTTCGATGAGAAGAATATCAAGGACAGAAATGATGATCTTATCCGCGCCGAGGAAATTCTTATGGAAGATATGCCCTCGATTCCCGTGGTGTTCAACCAATATGCAACCCTTAAGAGCGAGTCTCTCAATCTCAAGAACAAAACTCTTTGGTGGACAAAGAATTCTGACTACCACGTAACCGCAGACCTTACAAAGATGGTAGTTAAGGAATACGACGAATACCTCGTCACCTGCGAGGCATACCTTGCAGCCCATTTTGAGGAATATAAGACAAATCCCTTCTCCTACTTCTACGGATTCAACAACTTCACGTACGAAGAATTCAAGAATGAAGGCTCTAACTACTCTTATCTCTTCCCCTCGGAAGAATAATTAACTCACATACAAAAGGGGGGTGCTGTAGCACGCGCCTTTTTGTTATTAAAAGAATAACTTTTTTAACTAAAAATGTAGACAAGTCAAATTTCGTGTGATATAATAAGATGTGGTATTTTTTGCACAAAGGAGATTAAGGTATGGAAATATATAATCTTTACCCAAGCTCGTTTGGAGCTAACTGCTATATTATAGTCAGCGGCTCGCACGCGGTGGTCATCGACCCCAGCGCATCGACAGATGGAATAATGGATTTTCTGCAAAAGAAGAGCGAAACCCTTGATTGCATAATATTAACTCACGGTCATTTCGATCACATGCTCTCGGCAGATACTCTGCGCGCTCGCTCGGGCGCTCCCTTGTGTATTCACGAAAGCGATGCCGATTTTTTACTTGACGGGGACAAAAACGCATTCAAGACCTTTTTCGGCAGAGATAGAGTGTTCTCGCGTGCCGAAAAAACACTCAAGCACGGCGACAAAATATCTGTCGGCGACGAGGATCTGACTGTACTGAACACCCCCGGACACACAGACGGATGCATCTGCCTTCTCGGTGACGGTATTCTCATCACAGGTGATACTCTTTTCGCCGAATCTATCGGAAGGTGCGATCTTTACAGCGGTGACGTTCGCAAAATGAGAGAAAGCCTTAAGTTTTTGCGCACGCTTGATCCCACTCTTAAGATATACCCCGGACATGGTGAAGAGTCCACACTCGGCCACTCACTTGACGTAGTATCATATTATTTCTAATAAAATTTGACAACATAAAAAAAGGAATGGTTAAAAATATGGATTTCAATAAACTTGCAGAACTACTTTTCCCGAACATAACAACTCTCCCCGCAGACATTGAGGCGAGATACCCCGCGCGCACCCTCCCCGAAGGTGCGAAGGTGACAAGATTCGCTCCCAGCCCTACGGGCTTCGTTCATTTCGGCGGACTCTTCCCCTCTACCGTTGCGGAGCGACTTGCTCATCAATCGGGCGGCGTATTCTACCTCAGAATTGAGGATACCGACGCAAAGCGCGAGGTTCAGGGTGCGGCAGAGGGACTTATCAAAACTCTTGCGCGCTACGGCATAGAATTTGACGAGGGCGCGATACTTGACGCCGAGGGCAAAATATCAGACAAGGGCGCATACGGTCCCTATAAGCAGAGTCTCAGAGGCGAAATATATCAGACCTTTGCAAAGCAGCTTGTCCGCGAGGGTAAAGCGTACCCCTGCTTTACTACCGAAGAAGAGCTTGAGGCTCTTGAGCAGGTAAATAAAAAAGAAGAAATAAAGAACACAGACTGGCAGGCGCAGGCAGAACAAAAGCGCGCAGAAATGCTCGCTCGCCGCAACTTCACTCTTGAGGAAGCCGAGGCACATATCGCGGCGGGTCATCCCTTCGTTATAAGAATTCTTGCAGACGGTGATATTGAGAAAAAGATAAAGTTTACCGACCTTGTAAAAGGAACTCTCGAGATACCCGAGAACGACGAGGACTTCGTGCTTCTCAAGTCCGACGGAATACCCACCTACCATTTCGCTCACGCGGTAGACGACCACTTAATGGGTACGACACACGTCATTCGCGGCGAGGAGTGGCTCCCCAGCCTTCCCAAGCACATTCAGCTTTTCAGATACCTTGGATTTAAGCTTCCCAAATATATGCACATAGCGCAGATTATGAAGCTTGACGAGTTTGGCAATAAGAAAAAGCTCTCCAAGCGTGATATGGGCGCAAATATGGACGACTACACCCGAATGGGATACACGCCTGAGGCAGTATGCGAGTATATAATGACACTTCTCAACTCCAACTATGAGGAGTGGCATATGCAGAATCCCGATAAGTCGTATAAGGATTTCCCATTCAATATAAAGAAGATGTCCGTATCTGGATGCTTGTTTGACTTCAACAAGCTTGACGACGTTTCAAAGAACGTCATATCCAGAATGTCCGCCGCTGACATAACCGCAAAGGTGACGGATTGGGCGCTTGAATTTGACCCCGAGTTTGGCGCAGAGCTTGCAACTGATCGCGAATTTGCAGAAAAGATATTTGCTATCGGACGCGGTGGCAAAAAGCCCCGTAAGGACCTTGCAACTCTTGCTGACGCAAGGCCTTATATGAGCTTTTTCTACGATAAGTTCTTTGAGATTCAGGACAACTATCCCGAGAGCCTTGACAAGTCAGATATTATAGCAACTCTTGAAGCCTTCAAGGCAAGCTACGAGTATAGCGACGACATGAACACATGGTTTGACAAGGTAAAAGCTATTGCCGACAGTCTTGGATATGCGTCCGACATGAAGGCATACAAGGCAGATCCCACTGCGTTCAAGGGCAACGTGGCAGACATTAGTATGTTTATCCGCGTAGCTATCACGGGCAAAATGAACGCACCCGATCTTTACACAGTTATGCAGATACTTGGTCGCGAGAAGTGCTTTGAGCGACTTGACACAATGATAAATTTTCTTAAATAATTCTGCAAACACACCCGAAAGGATATAGAAAAATGGAAGAAATTATAAACGGTAATTTTATTCACGATATAATTGACGAGGATCTTCGCAACAATCCCAATCTCAAGATCCACACGCGTTTTCCGCCCGAGCCAAACGGCTATCTCCACATAGGCTCTGTAAAGGCAATTTGCGTCAACACCGACGTTGCAAACAAGTACGCGGGACTTTTTAATCTCCGCTATGACGACACCAATCCCGCAAAGGAGTCCGATGAGTTCGTACGCTCCATTCGCGAGGACCTTGAGTGGCTCGGCGCAACACCCACGGGCGGCGTATTCTACGGCTCGGACTATTTTGGCAAGTGCTACGAGTTCGCAGTTCAGCTCATCCGTCAGGGCGACGCATACGTTTGCGATCTTTCAAAGGACGACCTTGCAGACTATAAGGGTACCGACCGCGCAGTTGCAGGAAAGGAATCTCCCTACCGCAACAGAAGCGTTGAGGAAAACCTTGATCTGTTTGAGAGAATGAAGAACGGCGAGTTTGAGGACGGCGCACGCACTCTCCGCGCAAAGATTGATCCCACCTCGGACAACCCTTATCTCCGCGACCCTGTTATTTACAGAATCAAGCACATCCATCATCACCGTCAGGGTGACGAATGGTGCGTATATCCTATGTACGACTTCGCGCATCCCATTCAGGACGCGCTTGAGGGTATCACTCATTCCCTTTGCTCCAGCGAATTCCGTAACCACAGACCTCTTTATGACTGGGTCGTTGAAAAGATAGGCTTTGAGCAGAAGCCTCATCAGTGGGAGTTCGGACGCATGAACATCACATACACCGTTATGTCCAAGCGTTATCTCCGTCAGCTCGTTGAGGAAGGCCACGTTGACGGCTGGGACGACCCCCGTCTGCCTACCCTTTGCGGTCTTCGTCGCCGTGGATACACCCCCGCCGCTCTGTTCAATTTCGTTCGTGAAGCAGGCGTGACAAATACCGACCACACAGTTGACGTCCGTCAGCTTGAGGCTTGCGTGCGCGACGACCTTAACGAAAACTCACTCCGCCGCGTAGGTATTGCTAATCCCATAAAGGTCATAATCGACAACTACCCCGAGGACAAGGAAGAAATGATAACCCTTCCCAACCATCCTCAGAAGCCCGAGCTTGGCACAAGAGAAGTTCCTATGACTCGCGAAGTTTATATAGACGCGGACGACTTTGCCGAGGTTCCCCCTCCGAAGTTCTTCCGTCTCAAGCCCGACGGCGAGGTTCGTCTTATGGGCGGATATATCATCAAGTACGCAGGAATTGAGAAGAACGAGGACGGCTCTATTAAGTGTATCCACGCGACAGCCGATCTTGTGACAGGCAACGGGATGCCTACCGACGGCAGAAAGATAAAGGGTACTATTCACTGGCTTTCCGCAAAACACGCAGTTCCCGCAAGCTTTATGCTCTACGACCGTCTTTTCAATATTGAAAATACCGCCGACGTTCCCGAGGGAAAGACCTATCTTGATTTCCTCAACGAAAACTCACTCACCAAAGTCGATGGCGCATACGTTGAGCCTTCCCTCACGGATGCAAAGGCAGGCGACAAGTTCCAGTTCGTTCGTGTGGGATATTTCTGCAAGGACACAAAGCACGAGGGCGTCTTTAACCGCGTTGTAGGTCTTAAGGACAGCTTTCCTAAGAAGTAAAGGAGTAAAACAATGTTGGATTTTATAAAGAATAATCTCGCGTTGTCTATCCTTTTGGCATATATTCTTATAATATCGATTGTATCTATCATCGTCTGTATCTACGACAAGAAGATATCAAAAAAGAACCGTGTTGAGCTTCGTATTCCCGAGGCAACTCTCCTCGGCCTTTCCGCTCTCGGCGGCTCAGTGGCTATGCTTATCTGTATGCTTCTTATAAGACACAAAACAAAGCATTTTAAGTTTATGGTGGGTATCCCCGTAATAATTCTTATTCAGGCCGCCGCAATATTCGCGCTGTTCTATTTCGGTATATTAACTATTGTATAATATGCACAAACCCTCCGCAAAAGCGGAGGGTTTAATTTTGCATTTTCAACACTTGCATAAATATAAAATTAGTGTTATAATATTATTCGATATAATAAATGCTATGAAAAAGTCAGCCTTACACAAATATGCATCACAGAGAGTCAAGCGTAGCTGAGAGCTTGATATGTATAGTGCAAAGGCATTTCCCTTTTGAGCAGACGAGGTCAAAGAAATCTCAAGTAGCCGAGTCCGTCCGCCCTGCGTTATAAGGGCTCAAAGTGCCGACAATAGTCGGAAGCTGGGTGGTACCACGGATCTTATTCGTCCCAATTCTATGTGAATTGGGACTTTTTTGTTCGTGGGACCCTTTTGAAAAAGGGTTCCTCACCTCCTAAAACTTTCCCGCAATTATTTATAGGGTAATAGAGTAGCCGTATAGAATAAATAGGGAGAAAGTTTTTTGGCGGGGCTTGGGGCATCGCCCCATAATTGAGTATAATAAACGAAAGGATATAAAAAAATGAAAGAAACATTGAACAGAATCAAGGTGGAAGCGCTCTCGCAGATAACGTCTGCAGAGATTGACGACGCAAGCCTTGAGGCGCTTCGCGTAAAATATCTTGGCAAGAAGGGTGAGCTTACCGCCGTTCTTCGCGGAATGGGTCAGCTTTCTCCCGAGGAAAGACCCGTAGTTGGACAGATAGCCAACGAGGTAAGAGCAGAGATTGAGTCTGCTATTACCGAAAAGAAGAAGGAGCTTTCCGTAAAGGCTCTTGAAAACAAGCTTATCGCAGAAAAGCTTGACGTCACCGTTCCCGGAAACGTAAAGAAAGTTGGTCACCGTCACCCCCTCACTCTCGTTCAGCGCGACCTTGAGGACATATTCATGGGCATGGGCTTCTCTATTGCAGAGGGACCCGAGGTTGAGTACGACTACTATAACTTCAAGGCGCTCAACATTCCCGAAAATCACCCCGCGCGCGACACGCAGGACACCTTCTACATCACCGAAAATATACTTCTTCGCTCCCAGACCTCTCCCGTTCAGGCGAGAACAATGGAGGTGCAGAAGCCCCCGATCCGCATAATTTCCCCCGGCCGCGTTTACAGAAGCGACGCGATGGACGCAACTCACAGCCCTCTTTTCCACCAGATGGAAGGTCTTGTAGTTGACGAGGGCATCACAATGGGCGACCTCAAGGGAATGCTTGAGACTTTCGCAAAGGCAGAATTCGGTGAGGACACAAGAATCCGTTTCCGTCCCCACCACTTCCCCTTCACAGAGCCTTCTGCCGAGGTTGACATCTCCTGCTTCGCTTGCGGTGGCAAGGGCTGCCGTCTTTGCAAGGGCGAGGGTTGGATAGAAATTCTCGGCGCAGGAATGGTACACCCCAACGTCCTCTCCATGTGCGGAATCGACCCCGAAAAGTATTCGGGCTTTGCATTCGGTCTCGGTCTTGAGAGAGTGACTATGCTTAAATACCACATTGACGACATTCGTATGTTCTACGAGAATGACGTCAGATTTATAGAACAGTTCTAAGGAAAGGAGAGTAAAACAGTATGAATCTTTCACTTAATTGGCTTCACGATTTCACAAATACAGACGGTATCTCCGTCAAGGAATACTGCGACAGAATGACCGACACTGGCTCCAAGGTCGAGGGCTACGAAATTCTCGGCGAGGATATACAGAACGTTAAGGTTGCAAAGGTAGTTTCTATGGAGCGTCACCCCGACTCCGACCACCTCTGGATATGCCAGATCGACATTGGCAGCGAGGTCACTCAGATCGTCACGGGTGCGCAGAACGTACATCCGGGCGACATCGTCCCTGCGGCTATTCCCGTAGCAACGCTTCCCGGCGGCGTCAAGATCAAGGCGGGCAAGCTCCGCGGAGTTGAGTCCAACGGTATGCTCTGCTCCATCGCCGAGCTTAACCTCACTCTCCACGATATGCCTGATGCAGTAGAGGACGGAATCCTCATTCTCGGCGAAGAATATGCAGACAAGATCGGAATGGACATCAAGGAAGCTCTCATGCTCAACGACACTGTGGTTGAATTTGAGATCACCTCCAACCGCCCTGACTGTCTCTCAGTTATCGGTCTCGCTCGTGAGACGGCTATCTCCTTTGATAAGCCCCTCCACATCCCCGCGCCTGTAGTCAAGGAAACAAACGACGGCGACAAGATAGACAACTATCTCTCGGTACAGATCAGCGACCCCGACCTCTGCTTCAGATATGCGGCAAAGGTTGTAAAGAACGTAAAAATTGCTCCCTCGCCCCTCTGGCTCAGAATGAGACTCCGCGCGGCAGGTGTGCGCCCCATAAACAATATCGTTGACATTACAAACTACGTCATGCTTGAATACGGTCAGCCTATGCACGCGTTTGACTATTCCTGCCTTGACGGCTCGGCAATAAACGTTCGCCGCGCGCTTGACGGTGAGAACTTCAAGTCACTTGACGACAAGGACTACACTCTTGATTCCACAATGCTTGTTATCGCAGACGAGCATAAGGCAGTCGCTCTTGCAGGTGTCATGGGCGGTGCTAATAGCGAGATCAAGGACGACACGGCAACAGTTGTATTCGAGTCCGCTTGCTTCTCGGGTCCCAGCGTACGTGTGACCGCAAAGAAAAACGGCATGAGAACCGAGTCCAGCGCTCGCTTTGAAAAGGGCCTTGACGCAGAAAATGCTATGGGCGGTCTTCTCCGCGCTTGCGAGCTCGTTCAGATGCTCGGCGCAGGTGAGGTTGTTGACGGTATTATCGACGTTTACCCCACAAAGGTTGCTCCCACAGTTCTTCCCCTTGAGGTTGAGAGATACAACAAGTTCCTTGGTGTTGAACTTACAGAGGACTATGTAATCGACGTACTCACACGTCTTGAGTGCAAAATCCAGGACGGCAAGATAACTGTTCCCTCGTTCCGTGCAGACCTTACTTGCATGAACGACATCGCAGAGGAAGTTATCCGTATCTACGGTTACAACAAGATAAAGTCCACCTGCATCAAGGCAGAGACTACACAGGGCGGCAGAACTCCCAAGCAGAAATTTGAGGTTGACACCGAGGAGCTTCTTTACGGACTTGGCTTTGACCAGATACAGACATTCTCCTTCATCAGCCCCAAGTGCTATGACAAGATAAGACTTCCCGAGGACTCAAACCTCCGCAAGTCCGTAGTTATAACCAATCCTCTCGGCGAGGACACGAGCGTTATGAGAACCACCGCTCTTCCCTCTATGCTTGAGGTACTGACAAGAAACATCAACTTCTCAAATGAAAACGTAAGTCTCTTTGAGATGGCAAACGTATATCTTCCCACCGACGGAGAAAATTCACTTCCCAACGAGCCCAAGATGATAGTTCTCGGTTCCTACGGCGATACAGATTTCTACACGCTCAAGGGCGTTGTTGAAAACATCCTCGCATCCGCTCGCATCAAGGGCGCGACCTACAAGGCAGTTTGCGACAATCCCTCTTACCATCCCGGACGTTGCGCGGCAGTTTATGCGGCAGACGGTACAGAGCTCGGTATTTTCGGTCAGGTTCACCCCCTTGTTTGCGAAAACTACGGCGTGAATATTGCCGTTTATGCGGGTGTGCTCTCCTTTGATAATATCTGGGACTGCGCAGACCACGTGATCGACTACAAGCCTCTTCCCAAGTTCCCCGCATCCAGCCGTGACTTCTCGTTCATTTGCGACGAGGAGCTCACCGTTGGCGAGATCCAGGATGTTATGAGCCGCGCGGCAGGTAAGCTTTGCGAGAGTGTCAAGCTCTTTGACATCTACCGTGGCGAAAAGATCGGTGCGGGCAAGAAGTCGGTATCCTTCCGTGTAACCCTCCGTGCATCCGACCGCACACTCACCGTCGAGGAAGCGGACAAGGCATCCAAGAAGATACTCAACGACCTCAAGTTCAAGCTCGGCATCGGAATCAGAGAATAATGCTCAAAGCAGAGGATTTCTAAATGACACAGGAAAAGATCAATAAAATAAACGAGTACGCGCGACGCGTCAA
Organism: Eubacteriales bacterium; assembly: GCA_045659745.1. Lineage (GTDB taxonomy): Bacteria > Bacillota > Clostridia > Oscillospirales > CAG-272 > SVTX01. The sequence continues at coordinate 1,678 of JAZRCL010000027.1, read as the reverse complement.
GGCAGGCGAAACCCTTACAGATGAGGAGCTTGCAGAACGCGACGCACTCCGCCGTGAGTATATTGAATCCTACGTTGGCGACCTGAGAGCAACTCTCAATAACACCACCGTTCAATATCCCGACGGCTCAAAGAAAAAATTGAAAAAGGACGAGTGATAAAAGGGGGAGGGAGAACACTTCTTGAAAGAAGTTTTCTCCCTCCCCCTTTACCCCCTCCCTCTTTCAAGAACTTTCACCAAATTATTGACTGAGATAAAGTTTTGTGGTAAAATGTAGTATAGATTAGGACGGAGGTTTTGATATGAAAATACTTGTTGTTGTAGATATGCAGAATGATTTTATTGACGGCGCGCTCGGCTCGCCCGAGGCGGTGGCGATAGTGCCCTACGTCAAGAGCGTTATTGAGAGCTTTGACGGCAAAGTATATTTTACCCGTGACACACATACGGAAAATTATATGCAGACACAGGAGGGCAAAAATCTCCCCGTGCCACACTGCATCAAGGGCACGCAGGGTTGGGAGATAAGAGACGAGCTTGATAGCCTCCGCAAGACCGAAGCAATAGACAAGATAACCTTTGGCTCGTCCGAGCTTGTAAAGGTGTTGTCGCGCGAGGAAAACATTGAAAGCATAACCTTTGTAGGTCTTTGCACGGACATCTGCGTTATTTCAAACGTAATGATAACAAAGGCATACTTCCCCGAGATTCCGCTGATAGTTGACGCGAAAGCCTGCGCGGGAGTGACACCTCAAAGTCACAAGACCGCGCTTGACGCAATGAAAATGTGTCAGGTAAAAATAATTAACGAATAATAAAAAATCCGACTCGGATGAGTCGGATTTTTTATTTTATCAGTGCCTCAAGCTCTGCCATTTTTTCGCGCGTGGGCTCGGGGAGATGTCCAAAAGGAAACTCAAGTCCCAGCTTGTCGTATTTGACCTGACAAATCTTGCGGAACGGCAAAAGCTCCACTTTATCTACACACGCGTGCGCGTGCGCTATTTCTTTAAGCTTGAGAATACTCTCCTTGGTGTCATTAACCGTCGGGATTATTACCTTACGCAATGTCGTTGGAATATTCTTTTGATTAAGATAATCAAGAAACTCAAGAGGTGTTTTGATTGAGCATCCTACGTTTTCGCGATAAGCCTCGTCAGTTGTGTATTTAATGTCAAGCAACACGCGGTCGGTATGCTCGAGCAAGTCCTTGACAGTGTTCGTCAAAACACTTCCCGACGTGTCAAGACAGGTGTTTATTCCCTCTCTGTGACATTTTATGAATACCTCGCGGGCGAAATCCGCCTGCAGGAGCGGCTCGCCTCCTGAGAGCGTTATTCCGCCCTCTCGTCCGAAATATTCGCGGAAATTCATAGCCTTGCTCATTATCTGGTCTGATGTATATTCTCTGCCCTCCGACATATTCCAAGTATCGGGATTGTGACAGCACTTGCATCGGAGATTGCACCCTTGCAAAAATACGACGAAGCGAACTCCCGGGCCGTCAAGCGTTCCAAGGCTCTGTATGGAATGTACTCTTCCTACATTACTCATAAGCACTCGTGGAAGGTACGGCTGATTACCTCACGCTGATGCTCGCGTGAAAGCTTGTGGAAGTTTACCGCATAGCCGGAAACACGAATTGTAAGGTTGGGATATGCCTCGGGATCCTCATAAG